>NZ_JAAVUO010000053.1:0-20269 GCF_012163165.1 Natronococcus sp. JC468 | reverse complement strand
CGGCGCGGGCCCGGGACACCGGAGGGAAGAGCGCCCCACCGACCAGAGGCGCGGCGGCGAGCGCCCAGCCGAACGCCAGGGAGAGCCCCGGCCCGCCGCCGCCGGCGGCGACCGTCGCCGTCGAGGCGCCGACGGCGACTCCGGCCACCGTCCAGGGGAGTTCCCCGACGGCGGTTCCGACCAAAAGCTGTCCGAGCGAGACGCCGCTGACCGCCGCGGCGCAGGTCGCGACGTCCGAGGGGATCGGCGCGAACCGAGAGGCGACGACGCCCCGGATCGGTCCCGCAGCGTCGTAGTAGCGTCCGACCGCACCGCGGGCCCGCTCGAGGAAGCGCTCGAGTCGGCCGGCGGGGGCACCCCGTGCTCCACCGAGGATTCGGCGGGCGGTCAGAAAGACCGGCACGGCGGTAGCCGTGGCGCCGGCGAGGGCGATCGGGATCCCGAGCGGGACGCCGTAGCCGTGTCCGACGACCACCGCCAGCGGCGTCGTCGGCAGGGCGAGGGTCGGCCGGAGCAGGTACAGTCCCGCGACGAGGACCCCGAACCGTACCGGGTCGGCCGTCGCCGGTTCGACGACGGCGACGATCCTCGAGGGCGACGCAAACAGACCGAATCCGACGACCGCACCGAGGATGGCGACCATGGCGAGCGCGCGACTCGGGGGAGTGCTCATCGCCCGTCGTTCGAAGTGGTCGGTTGAAGCCTTTGTGTCCGACCGTCAGCACAACGTTTATTCGCCCCGCCGGGTCACTGTCGGGCGATGAACGGCGACGAGCCCGCGGTCGATCCGACCGACGACCGAGTCGAACTCGGGCTGGCGCTGCTGGAGCGACTCGAGCACGAGTCGCTGCCGCTGCCGGCGGTCGTCGATCGGATCGAAACCGTCACCACCGACCCGACGGTGACCCGGACGATCCTCGACCAGGCCGAGCTTCGGGGGATCATCGGCCGCGAGGACGGGATCGTCCGTCCGAAGAGTCGCCAGTACGTGCGGTTCGACCGGGACGTGATCACGAAAGAGGGGAAGTTCTCCTGTCGGCGCTGCGGCTCGGGGCTGTCGACGGGCTACTTCATCGACCTCGAGGCCGGCGAACTCGGCCCGTACGGCTCCTCCTGTATCCGGAAGGTGACGGGCCGGGAGTAGCCTATCGGCCCTGGCGGAGCTCCTCGACGAGTCGGTCGATCGTCCGCTGTTGCTCCCGGAGGCGCTCGTTCTGGCGCTCGACTGCGTCCTCGAGAGCCTTGAGGCGCTCGAGGACCTCCCGGTCGGGTCCGTCGTCGCTCGAGGAGGCGACGGCCGCCCGTCCGACCTCTCGAGTGGGTTCTGCCGTCGAGGCGGCGGCGCCGTCGGCCATCGGCTGTCGAGACTCGACGGCTGCCCGTCGACTCTCCGACGGTCGAGCCCGAACGGCTCGCCGGGAGGTCGACGCGGCCGTCTCGCCGTCCGGAGCCGCGTCGGTCGCCGACTCCGGCCTCCCGAGATCCTCGTCGAGATTCCTCCCGGAGTCGGCCTCGTAGTAGGAGATCAGCGCCCGCTTGAGCCGCTCGCGCACGTCGTCGGCGGCCTCGTTCGGCGTCTCGATCCGGCGCTGGCGGCCGTCGACCTCGAGGACGATTCGGGTCGCGACGTCGCCGCTCTCGAAGGAGAGGTTCGTCACGTTCTCGAAGTGATACGCCCGGTATCCGTCGTCCCAGACGGCGCGTCCGACGTGTTCGATCAGGCGCTTCTCGGTCACCACGAGCGTCAGGTCGTCGAACCGGTACACCTCGACGAGCCCCTCGCCGGGATCGACGGCGCCGTTGGCCTCGAGCATCCCGATCAGGAGCGGCCCGAGGACCTCCTCGACTCGGCCGGCGGGGACGGTCAGCTCGCGGGATCCCTCGAGTGGGTACTCGAGGGTCAGCGCGGACTTGCGACGGCCCTCGGAGAGGGTCAGGCGGTCGGCGTCGTAGGACAGCTCCTCGATCGATTCGTCGGTCAACAGCCCCTCGGCGCGGTAGACGATGCACTTCGAGTCAGCGACGAAGAGTTCGTCGTCACCGCCGATCGAGACCCGGGTGCGGATCTCCTCGCCACGGAGTGCGGACTGAACGATGGCGGGAACGGTCATTATCCGGCGTTGGGTAGGGCAGATGATAAATGCGTGGGTCCTGCTTGCACGGCCGACCGGAAAGGGAAGGTTAAAGAAACAGACCGCACTACTCGAAAACGAGCCCGGGTGGCTTAGCTGGACATAGCGCCGCACTCATAGGGTTCAGAGATTCGGTGCGGTTTCGCCTTGGAAGCCTCCGTGTCCCCCGCGAGGACTGCCGAGCCTCGAACCTGGGACATGCGGAGATCGAGGGTTCGGAGCCCTCCCCGGGCACTCATCAAATTCTTTACATGCCCACGTAAAAACACCCCGAGAGACGGGAGTTTGCGATCATTCCTCGAAATCCTGTAGTGCCAATTCTATAGCAGATCGCGGTTTTCGGCACCCTCAAGCGGCGGCAACGGAGGTAGCAGCATGACGTCCGTCGCGGACAATCGTGCGCGCGGCCTGGATGTTGAAGACGAGAGCTGCCGTCAGTGGCCCCTCAAGCCGATCGTTGATGACTGCGGCCGACGAGACGACTGGTACGATCTCGTCGCGACAGAGCCCTTCAGTGTCGCTGCTCGGTCGGTCGACGCCGGTGATCCGATCGAGTGCAAGTCCTGCTGGGTTCGATACGAGTCGCGACAGCGTCGTGGCCAGTGGTGGATCTCGCGCGCGAACCACGAGCGCCTCGTCAATGCCAGCGGCTGGTACATCCTCTCGGTCGTCGCTCCCGATACGGAGTACATTGTCCGGATGTCGCTGGTCGCCGCATCGGTCGTCGACGGGCTTATTGACGGCACGTGGTGGAACTGCGGCCGCGGCGGTCAGACCGTCGAGCAGTACAAACAGCTCCCGTGGTCGACCGTCTTTGACCCTGCCGAGGTTCCCGGAGGTGAACGCGCGTGAGTTCGTCTACGAGCGCGTACGAGCCCGACTGTCCCGAGTGTGGCTGGATCCTCCCTGAGTCCTGGCGCCTCGAAGACGATCGCTCTCGCTGGGAGTGTCGCAACTGTCGGCATATCTTCGGTGTCCACGAGGTGATTCAATGAGCGTCGCTCCTCGAAGCGCCGAGGACGTGAAGGAGCTGTTCGAGTCGCTCCGCGATCGCATCAACGACTTCGAAGCGCGGCTCGACGCGTTCTCGAACTGGCTCGAGAACACCGACGACCGCGTCAGCGAGCTCGAGGACGAGAACGACGAACTTCGAGCCCGTCTTGATGCTCTCGAGTCGCGGATGAACGTCCTCGAGGACGACTCCAGCAGCAAGGAGGGGAAGATCCAGCAGATCGTCGCCGGCGCCGAGAACAATCGCACCGGCGATCAGTCCGCAGTCGTGATGAACGCCGCGAAGATCGTGACGGTGACCGGCGTCTCACGACGCTACGCATACGACCTGATCGAGGACCTTCCCAAGCAACACCACTGGATCCTCACGCGGAGCGAAGCGAGAGAGCGCCAGTTCGGAAGCATCGAGATCGACGACGGGAAGCAAACAAAGGCGATCGTGATCGACTTTGAAGCACTTCACAGCGACCCGGAGGCTGTGAACAAGTTCACCACAAGCTCCGAGGGAGGGGGGCGGTAGAGATGGGTTCTTTCCAGCGCGGAATTCCACCGCCCTTTCATTCGGCTAAAATCTCGTTGTAGTAGTAGTGTTAATTATCAAACGATTAGCGGTGGGTGTGTTCGCTCTCGGCTCTCTCTCGGAGAGAGCGAGGGAGTTCGACCCGCCGTCGGCCTGTGGTGAACAAGTTCAATGGGCACTCAGAACACATCGGCGGAAGCGAGCACTCGCAATCTGGGAGAAGAGATCCTTTCTCGCCTCTCTCGGAGCACGTGGGCGAAACAGTTCCTGATCGAGGCGGTCGTCGACGAAACTGGCTGTGATCACGAGACTGTCCTCGAGGTATTCAACGATCTCGAGAACCGGGGTCGGATCTACACCTTCAACGGGGTGGTCAAGCGGACATGAGTGTCCCGACACAAGCAGCGACGTCCGACCGCCCGCGGTATCCGGAGATCGACGAGGATATGGGCGAAGATCCCGCACGGTTTCTCTCCTCGTCTGAGCGCTACCTCCCGCTAGCTCGAATCCTCGGGATCCGGGATCGCGGTCTTCTCTCGGCGTACCGTGCCGTCGAGCTCCGCGAGTTCGGTGGTCGCGACGCCATCCTCGAGGCGATCGACGAGAGGGAACACGAGCTTATGGAGGAATTGCGATGAGTGAAGCAGACTCTCCAGATGGGATGACGGAAGCACAGAGACGTAAACGTAGTAAGGGCACCTATGAAGTAGTTATCCGCACTGTCGAATTCAATTCGGGCCGAGTCCAGCCACCGCTCGCGAAACAGCCGTCGGTGATCGGCTCGCTGCACGCTACAGGTTACGGAAGCTACGGCCTCGATAGCCTTCATAGCACAATCGTGGCTTGCTGCGAGAGCGGCGACCTATTCCGAGCAAAGGACGCCAAGGCCGATCCGCGACTCGAGATCAATAACGAGCAGAGACTGGTCGAGAAGATCGAATCGAACCTCTCGTACGATGGCGACCCTCGGACAGATGTAATTGGACTTGCGAATCAGCGGATCGCGTTCCTCCGAGGTGATCGTGATACCTGAGGAAGCCGATCGCGTCTGTGAGGCCTGTGGTATCGAGAAGATCGGCGAGCGCTGTCTCACTCGCTGGTGTAGCGACCGTCACCCGAGTGTCGACGAAGTCCTCGGAGACCGTAATCGAAATGATATATAATGCCACGCACTGTTTTGAATGCCATGAGTGCCAGATCGTCGACTCGAGGACGTGACACAACTGTGGCTCCGACCTCGAGTACGAGGAAGGTGATCGGGATGTCTGACTGCTCGCACCACGATTGTCTCGGATCGACGGTGATCAAACCCAACCGTCTCGAGGATGCCGTCTGCTATCGATGCAAGGCGATCAACCCGGAGGTGGACGATGTCGAGTAAGGGGCAGACATCCTCGAAGGATACGACCCTCGCAGACCTGCCGCCGAGCTCGAAACTGATCCACAAGATCCTCGAGCACGAGGACGAACTTACGCAGCACCAACTCGCCGAAGAGTCCTTACTCAACCAACGCACGATCCGGTACGGTATCCATCTCCTTGAAGAGGAGGGGCTGATCGACAGCCGACCGAGCCTCGAGGACGGACGCCAGTCGCTGTACTCCCTCCCAGGTGATCGCGATGGCCGGTAACACGAAGATCCACGTCCGATTCGGGGGCTCGTGCTCCGGCTGTGGGAAATGGATCCAAGCAACGCCGACACTCAAAACCAGCTCGAAACTCACAGAGGCCTGGATCCGCTGCGGGAACTGCGGCCAGATCACACTATGCGAGCAGGATGCAACCAAGCCGGCTGGCAAACTGACTGATTCTGATGAGTGAGGAACTCGAACAGCTCCCACCGACAGCAAGATTCGTCTACTATGTCCACCAAGACGCTGAGCGTCCGCTCACCAAAGTCGAGATCGTTGATCGAACCAACTGACCGGAGTCATCAGGCGAGAAAGCGTTACACAACCTTCAGTGCGAGAGTTTGGTCGGCTCACGGCCAAAACTTGGTGACGGTCGAATGCACGTCTACTATCTTAAGAGGGAGTCATAGACCTCTTCTCAAGAATTGGTTCCGCACCGTGCTTCGGTGAATCAGCCGATATATAGGTCTGCAAACGGAACGCCGCCCTTCCACCAGCTAATGGTGTGGTCCCTCAAAAATCGAATAACACAGATGACCGATCGTTCAGCACAATGTGTTGACATGTAAATAAGGCTGGCTTATACAACCATCCAATTTATATCATTATATGGCACTTTCTAACCATGGCGAAATTCAGACGGCGAAAATTGCTCGCTACGGGAACGGCTCTTGGGGGAGTTGGACTGTTTGGGTCGCTGTCAACGGCCGCGAACGAACACGACGAAGACGAAGAACGGGGAGGGTCTGAACTTCCTTCCTTCGAGGAACCTGATGATTGGTCGTCGTACTCCGGAACAGCGGGTAATACGGGCTCTGTACCTGGAAACGGTGCGTTCCCGAAGCCGGAAACAGTCGCTTGGGAACACGATGAATCAGGTCACATCGCCATTACCGATGGACAGGTCTATCTCCGGTCGGGGAGTTCAATATATGCTCTCGACGATAGCGACGGCTCGGTCATCTGGACGAGCGATGACGTCGGAGCCGAGGGCGGCGTGCAGTATGGGACACCAGCAGTCACCGACGCGACGGTCGTTGTCGGCGGCGACCGACTGACGGCACTGGATGCCGATAGCGGTGAGGTTCGGTGGACTCAGAAATTCGACAGCGGAGGTGGCGAGGCAGTAACGAGTCCAACGGTCGCATTTGACACTGTATTTGTTATCGCTGAGGAGTCGCTCCACGCTTTCGATCTGGCCGATGGATCGCTCCAATGGAGCCGGGATTCGGTTGAACTCGAGCCACACGAGGATTCGGACATGGACGAGAGCCAGGAGGTGTCCTTTGGATCAACCCCAATCGCCGTGACGGACGAATTCGTGTATGCGGGTGTCGGTCACGACAATCCCGCAGGTGTGGCGGCCTTCGACGCCCTTGAGGGGGAGACACAGTGGACGTATGCTGTCGACGAGACGTCCGTAGAGTACGGCGGCGCCCACAAATATATTCTGGCAACCGAGACCAGAATATATGCAATGGGAAGGTTCGCAGATCAAGGGTTGATGTATCCTGCTCTGGATCCCTGGACGGGTGAGCAAGTGGACAGCGAGCACTCGTCCCGTTCTCAACCGGCCGTGACGGACGAGGTTCGTGTCGGGACAGGTCGGCATGGATTCTCCGTTAAGAACCACGAGACAGGCGAAGAGTGGGGTAGAAACGCATACGAATGGGGTCACACGGACGCATGGGGACGGCCAGCCATCGCCGGAGAGACGCTCGTAATCCCGTACTACGTAGGCGCCCCGCAAGGACATGAAAACGATGGGATCTACGGCCTCAATCTCGAAGACGGATCCGAACAGTGGCACTTCACCCACCCCGACGTCGAGAACACGGATGTCCGGGAGCAACACGGATTCGTCGTCAGCGGGGAGAGTATCTACATTACTGGCGGAGACCAGCTCCAGGTCCTTCGTCCCGAGACAGAGGAGCCTGAGGAGGATCCAGACGAAGAAGAGCCCGAAAATGACGATGACGAACCCGAAAACAAATCCGATATCGAACTTTCGGTGTCCGCACCCGGTTCAGTCCCGTACGAAGAGACAGCCGACCCAAGCGAGGACGCCGCCGACTTCTGCATCACAGTGACGAACCACGGCGATGAAACGTCCTCGGTTGACGGTCAGTTCAAAATTGGCCCCATCGATGAACCGCTCCCACTCGAATTGGAACCCGGCGAGACTGATACCGTCAATTTCGGTGTCATGAGCCGGGATCTCGGTCCCGGCGACTACGAGTGGAACGTCACCGCGAACGGCGAGACCAAAACCGGAACGCTAACCGTGACCAACGACAAGGAGTGCTGACCGGCTTCACACTCCGAATACCGCGGACGGTGTGAAACAAACGAAGCCGTCATACTGAACTCATTTCTATCTTATATTTTACAAACTTCTCCTGACAGCTATCGAAGGAATCGATTGCTGTGCTGATACCTACTCGACCTGTATCTCTCACTTTAGTCACATCGAAGGGAACAAGAAGAGTTCTATGACACGCTGCAAAGAGCTTGGTGAGGAGAGCGCGGTATTTTGCCGTGCACTCTATAATCAACGGCGAGGCTTCCCATTTGAGGCTCTTCCAGATCTGCTCGATCGGATTGAGGTCCGGTGAGCCAACCGGGAGAAACACGAAGTCGATACCGAGTTGATGAGCTCACTTACGCGTGTACTCGCACACGTTACCAGTGCCAACAGTGTCGATTTAACCGTTCAAATCGTACGTTGCGGAGTTTGCGAGGTAGTATCCAACAGTCAGTAAAGATTACTGCTAGTCGGATGCCTGTCTGATATCATTATGACGTCAAGATGACGTAGAATAGAAACTATTTTGACGTTATATATGATGTATGCATACAGAGAGAACTCGTGATCAATTCATCACCAAACCGAATCCAGCAGATAGCGGAGGCGACTGAATCGGAACGAGGTGATTACCTCGAGGCCATTGGCTGGGAGGACAACCCGTTCTCGCACCGGGCGACAATGGATGAATATGTGCTCCCCTCGGAAGGGACGATTGCGGATATTGCGAGCCACATTCGCGACTACACAGGACCAGTGCTGGTTCACAGTCGCTATTCTGGCGTCGGCAAGACGACGCTGCTGAACATGCTGCTTGAGTCGTACTCGGATGAGTACCAGCCGGTCAAGATCGGCGAGCACAACGTTTCGAGCTACGAACTGGCGGCAATCATCGCTGATGAAATCGCCGTTGGGAAATCGTCGTCGACAAAGCTGACTGAGGCGAAGATCCGTCGTGAGCTCGAGGACGTCGACCAGCCTGTGCTGATCGGCGTCGATGAGTTCGGGTTGAACTCAAAGGACACGCTGCACACCATCCAGTATCTGAACGATCTCCCGAACACACGTGTTCTCATGACCGGCATGACCTCGCAGTGGGACGCGATCGGGAAGATCGGCAGCGATGGGCGGGCCTTTCAGCGTCGAGTTGCCTACGATGTCCAACTCGAGCCACTCGAGTACGACGGCGTCGACGAGATGGTCCGTCGGCGGATCGCGACAGTCACCGATCACGACCACGATCAGTACACTGATGTTGATCTTGGTCCGATCACCGACGACGCCCTCAAGGAGATTCACAAGCGAAGCAGCGGCGTCCCAGCGGTCGCGACAGCAGCACTCTCTGAGCTCGTCGGCCTAGCCGCATACCGGTACGCACAGGTCGGCGACGCTGAGATCACAGCTGATCTAGCAAGCAAGATCAAGTATACCGATCCCGAGGCCGACCTCGAAGAAACTAGTCAAGGCGACGGTGAATAGGCGGTAGATTGACGTCACTCTGATGCTATCCCGATACCAGAATGCCACGAGACAGTATTCTTGACGATGCCGAACAGAGCAAAGAAGACAACGCGAATGGCTCGGGGACTGACTCCGACCCTGACACCAAGACAGAAGACGACTCGGGGGGCGATAGTCGTGTTCGCGTCACCCAGCGGATCCCGCAAGACCTCGCCGACGATGTTGATCGCGTCCAGGAGGAATATAGCCTGCCGTCGCGGAACGCAACGATCAACTTCATGCTGAAACACGCGTCGAAAGATCTGTGATGCACCGCAGGGACGCGATCACCGCCCTCGGTGCTGGCACGATCGTCGCGCCCCTGTCAGGGTGTCTCGACTTCGCCGGCATGCGACCGGACAGCGACGGCGACGACCAGGACGAAGAACAAGACGACACCAGCGGGGAGGCTGCCGGTGACGATCGCGACGACACCGCCGACCCCGAGGCTAACGACTCGGGAGACGACACAGAGGAAAGCGACGAGACCGAAGACGATGCCGGCGACGAAGAGTCGCTGGATCCTGACGACGTCGAGCAGCGCGATGCCGGTGAGGACATTCTCGAGTTCGGTGGACTCCAGATCATCGACTACGAGGAGAGGATCGACGAACTCGAGCACGGCGGCGAGCAGATCAGCTACACAGGAGAGGTCGAGAACGTCGGTGACGAAGCGTACGAGTCAGTGATGGTCGAAGTGAGAGTCTATGGCGAAGACGGCGAGGAGCTAGGCGGCCACCGTGATTTGACGCCTGAGATCGGCGCCGGCGAAACGTGGCGCTTCGAGATAGCGCCTCACAGTCGGCCCGATGAGATCGCCGATCACGATATTGCTGTGGTCAGCGAGCAGTAGCGACAACCCCTCACCATATTCTCACCCGTGTGGTGCCGTGCTCGTAGCTATCATTCGAACTTTTCTACCCACTGTTCTTGGATGTACTCCAGGTTGTGCTTCATGTTCTCGGTTAGTTCTTCGAGTTCATCGACGCGCTCTTGGAGGTCAGCGATCTCTTCGCTGCGCAATTGGTTCGCGTCTGCAAGCCCACTGATGCGGGCCTCGATGTCGCTGGTTCGTTCTTCGATGTCGTCGAACCGCCGGCGGACTTCGCCCTGCTCGATCGGCGTTAGATTGTAGTCTTCTTGCGCCGCTGTGAGGACTTCTTCCCCTCTGTCAGTAATCTGGTAGGTATACCCCTCTCTCGACACTTCGTCCGGAGGCGTGTCATCAACACGTTCCACTAACCCGGCATCCATGAGGTTCTGAAGGTGGTGGTTGATCAGGTTCGATTCGAGCCCCGTGTCTTCGGTGATGCGTGCCTTGGGTACGACGCCGCCTCGAGTACGAATCGCGATCAGAATTCTATGTGGCTTATTTGAGAGATTCTGTGCAATCTCGCTGGGATCCTGGCCTGGGAGCATACGCTGACTACCCTTCCGGGAGTTAAAACACTTCATACAATTTTATAAAATATCCAGTTACCGACAGTACTATAGGCCGGCTACCCCCTCAACGCTAATCTCGAGGACACTGTATTGAGTTCCGGGCGAGAGCCTCGAGTGGACTATCAGCGAAGCGAGAAGAGAGGAAGAGATGAGCCTGGCTACAGCAGGTGAGAGAGCGAACAAAGCGGTGGGGCGCGACCAGCAAGATGGGAAGTTCACCGAGCTCAGTGAGAGGGGAAGCCAGCGAGCTATGGCAGGGTGAATTACATCTCGAGAACGGGGTGGACTATCAGGCAGGGATTAGCAGCGTGGACTATCAACAGGCTGGTAGAACGGTGGATTATCACCTCGAGTGGAGGCACGCGATCCTCGGGGATCTGCGTCCTCGAGTTAGTGTCTGGGGGTCAGTTCTGCGTAGCCAGAGTGGACTATCCACAGGAGCGAGCGCGGAGCGAAGCGGAGCGTGAGCGCAGTCGGTAGCCGCGACGCCTCCTAGGGGGGCAGTCGGGAGTGGTGCAATCTCGAGCGAGCCGTCAAGTGAGAGCAGCCCCGTCATACACCGCGAGAAATCCGGCTATATACCAGGAGAAGTATGGAATATACACCATGAGAACAGGTAATATATACAACGAAAGTCCTGCTATATACCACGAGAAGTAGGGAGTATATACTACGAGAAATAGGAGTATAAACCACGGAATATAGGGAAACAAATATTGGTCTAAACACAAACATTCCGTGTATGGTAGCACGGTTCTCGAGACGGTCTTTTCTCTCGGCCGCCGGCACGGGCGCGCTCTCGTCGCTTGCGGGCTGTATGGTCCTCGACGGGGGTGCCTCTCTTGGGGATGCTGGTCCGCTGGGCTCTGCGAGCGCGGGCGTCGTCTCGGGAGACCTCGATCGGCAGGTCCCGACGAGCATCGACCCGGCGACGTACGAGGATCGTTTCGCGAACATGGTTGTCCTGACTGACGAGCCCTACAACGCCGACCCCACCGGCGAGGAACCGATCGACGACGCGCTGATGATGGCCTGGGAGGATGACACGCTGATCGTGCTCCCAAAGGGGCAGTACAAGATGAACCAGCAGTTCCGTCGAACGGGATGGCATGACATTGGCCTGATCGGCCAGAACGCGGTGATTCGCCATGGCGAAGTGACTGGCATTGACGGTCACCAGGTCACTGAAGGCGAGTACCGCGGGAGTACGATGCTGTTCAAGATCGGGACCGCCGGTCACCCCCACCAGGGCGAGTTCGTCTTCGGAGGGCTGATCTTCGATTGGGCACGGGAGAACGCGGGGATGCGTGGTCTGTACGCAATGGTCGGTGATCGAGCGGAGATTCGGAACATCGCGTTCAACGGCGTCCATGATCTCGGTACCCATGGAAACATGCGCGTTGCGACAGTCGAGTCCGACGCTTTCGCTGTTGTGGACTCAATCGATATGCGCGGTGGGGGACTCCACCATGTCGATACGATCAACACTCGATCGACCAATCGAGCTGATCCCTCAAGTGAACACGAGTTTGGACAGAGCTGGTCGACGACGGGGCTTGCAGGTCATCCCGATGCTGCCGGTACGACGCTTTACCAGAACGTGATCTGCGGCCCCTGGCCCGACAACGGACTGTATGTCCAGGGTGGTGGACGCCAGATCGTCAAAGACTGCGTCTGCTCGAACTCCGGGACGTCGAACATCCGATTCAACGATACGGGCAACTGGGAGCCTGTTCCCGAGATCGATGGCGACGGCGTGGCCTATGAGCAGTCAACTGTGGAAGGGTGTCAGGTGATCATCGACCGGATGCCCTCCGGCGTTCACTCCGCCCAGCGCTCGATCTGGCACTACGACGGGCCCGGTGCGATCCGCGACTGCGACGTCACAGTCGCCTACGAAGACGACGCCAGTGGCGCGGGTGGGAACTACGCGATCGGGACGCGCTCTGGCGTGACCGAGTCGGTGATCGAGAACTGTCGCATCAATCTCCTCAAGCCCGCGGATGCCTTCTACTCGGGGACGTCGGCCCCGGTAACGCTTCGGGACATAGTGATTCAAACTGAGGGATGGGATGCTGGGTCCGAGCCGACGGACGTGATGAGTGGGAACACGCCGATGCTCGAGAACGTGACGTTGAACGGAGAGTAAGATGCGGGGAATGTGTCCTAGAATTCTTCTCGTCCCCTTCAAAGTGACCGAAGTGATAGATACAGGGCAAGTGAGTAACGAACTCGCGAATAGCGATTAGTCAATATCACCCTCTGATTTCTTTTCATCAAACCTCGGCCCCTTCTTTACAATCTGCTCATCCCTGTCATACCTCACTAATCCCTCCTGCTCTAATTCAGAAAGAGAATAGTGAGACAGTTGAAGGCGGAGTTTTGCTACATCTTCATTCGCAGACGGTGGATCGGTTCGTAGCTCGTCTTCGGGTGTGTTGTTCTTGTTCATGAGCCATCAGAGTAAGAACCTGAACACGGATTAACTCCTGAGTTTTTCACTGAAACCTGCTGTTTTGATTAACTGGATAACATCTGTGGCTGTTCAGTACGCACGCTCTCTCTATCAGCTGGTTCGTTAGAGGTCAGGGTGAAAACAATTCTGTAGGGACGATTCTATGACACGCTCTACGGGGTTCTAGAGAAGGCGGTCTCTCGAGACACGACACTCGTCCGAACAGTTATATACTACAAGATTTGTGTGTGTGTTATAACCATGAATTTCATACTTCGTGCAAACGCGGCGGCGGTCCGGCTGGTAGCGGCCGTGACGCTCTACGCAGCGATCGTACTGCTGTTGGACGGCCACATCGCGGGCCCGATCGTCATCGGCCTGTCAGCGGTGATCCTCTACCTGATGGCGGGGACGGCCCAGGCGGGCGGCCTCCGAAGGTTCTCCGCGGGGATGATCTACTTCATCCTGCTTGTGATGGGCGCTGGCCTGATCGCCAGTTGAACCGTCCTCCGAATAAAAATAGACCGCTACGTTACGACGAAACGTCGACGATCGTCGTCCCTCCGAAGTAGGTTCCTCGCGATCGCGATCGTTCTACGACCTCGCCTTCGAACCGGACTGTCGCCGTCACCTCGAGTACGTCGCCCGCCATACCGAGTCGGACGGGCATGTCGATCTCCTCACCACCCCATTCGCTCTCGAGCTCGGCGATATCTGAGTAGGTCCCGTTATCGGAGTACTGCGACGAGACGTCGAACCCTAGGACAGGGCTGTTGGTCTCGAATACCCGTTCCCCACCGACGGTGAGTGGGAGGGTGCTGTAGAAGTCACCCCTCCTGTCGCCATTGACGTTGATCTGGAACCCGTTCCCATCACTGTTAGATTCGCCGAATGGGAGCTGCACGTCGACTGCGTCGTGGGTAACATCGATATCGCGGATAATATCGGGCCCGCTGCCCTCGTTGGCGACCACGACCTCGAGAAAGATCTCGGAATTGCGCTCGACAGCGCGGAGATCGACGATCTCCGTCTCGGGCTCGAGAGTCAGTTCGTGCTGGTGGTCGGTATCTCCCTCGCGGGCCGTCACTGTATACTCGCCGGGCTGGTACATCCAGTCGACGCCGTCCCAGCCCATCTCGACCAGCGGGAACGAGACCTTTGTCTGGCCTGGCGAGACTGACGTCTCGTTGACGACCTCGCCACCAGTCGTGAGCGTCACGTCGGAGATGTCGGTATCGTCGGCGAGGACGATCTCGAGGGCACCCTCGTTGGTGTCGACTGATTCGAACACGTCGTTCTCGGGACCAATCCCTGCGGTACAGCCGGCGAGACCGGTCGCCACCAGCGTGGCCCCGCCTGCGACGAGCTCTCGACGGCCGAGCCGATGGCTACTCATGGCTCTCACCTTTCTGCATCTGTTCTTTGAGATCACGAACGGCGAATAGGAGCATCCCTTTCCAGGTCAGTCCGTTTCGCTTTCGGACCGCATTCAGTTTCGAGTGTTGGCCAGCATCAGGATCGAGATCGCCCGGAGCCTCGAGATTACGGTAAGCGTGAACCAACAGTCCGCGCCAGGTTAATCCTTGGTCGCTCTTTACGCGCGTGAACTCGTCGTACTGATCGGCCGGTACTTTGAGTGAGACATAGCTGGTATCATCGCCGTCGGGGATCTCGATATTGATCGATTTCCGCTCTGTTGAGTCAGAGTTATCCGCCATCGAGACCACCTACAATAGTTCGACCGGCCGTAGCCGGCGAGAGACTGCCTTTCAACCCAGCTTGATATCGTTGTGGTCGCATAATTGCCTTAGGTTGATTGACAATCCCATATAGTCATTTTCCACCCTCTATTGATATTTCCCGGTGGGTTTATGATTGTTCAAATAGATATATGCCTATAAGCCCCGTCAAAATTGGGTTCAGACACATGAAAATGTGGTACGGGGTGCAACCTAACCAAACAATGACCGACGACTCATCGACCGATCGAACGATGCTTCAGACGGTGCTGCTGGCGGTCCTCCGCGAGGCCGATACAGTTCGTGAGGATCTCAAGCGGCTGCGGAGCGACGAGATGGATAGTACGCAAGCACAGAACGACGGCTGGTCCGGTACCCTCGAGCGGTTCGTCACACCCGCGCGGGGGCTGGTCCTCGCGGCGATTACGACGCTGCTGTTCAGTCAGTCGGTACTAGCTCAGGAGGGTGGCGGTAGCGGGACGAACATCTGTAACGAAGGGTTCGGCCTGCTGATTTTCGACGTCCAGATGATGGCATGGCAGGTCATCATCGGCGCGCTGTTCGCGGTCTTCCTGCTGGGGATCGTCCTCCGAGCGGTTCCGCTGTTCACAGGTGCGACGGCGATGGGGTCGCTGATGATGATCGGCCCAATTGTCGGTGTGCTGGCGTTCCTGTTCTTCGTCCAGTTCATCGATATCGCGCTCGGTTACGCTGGCGGCCCCGGCATCGGTGAGGGCTGCTCGCCGTTCGTCTAATCCCCTTCTTCATCTACTATCAATGAACTCCCGACGAACCATCCTCGCAGTGGTGCTCGTGGTGCTCGGCACACTCACGCCGGGCCTGGGAGCCGCCGCCACGGGCCCCGGTCCTGCTGACGGCGCGGCCCTCCAATCCCAACCGCAGTTCGAACCCGACGATAACGCCAGCGGCAACGAACCAGTCTGGCAGCCCGACTCCAGTTCCGACTCGGGCTCAAGCGACGACTCTGGTAGTGGCGGCGACTCTGACTCCGGCGGGGATGGTTCGGGGTCGAGTTCTGGCGATCCGGGCTCGAGTACCGGGCTGGTCGATCTCCCGTCGAGTGATGCTGACTCTGACTCCAGATCTGACGCGAGCGCGGACGCGAACACAAGTACTGGAGACGGAACCGGCAGCGGCGATATAAGCTTCCAGCCCTCTGTCGTGGACGAAGTCGACGGCGTCACGCAGGAAGATCTCGATAACGGCTCCATCACGCAGGACGAGTACGAGGCGCTGGTCACTGCTCAGGAGGAACAGAACGGCTCTGCCCGATCGCCACTCGGGGGCGCCCAGGACGTCGTCGAGACGGCAAGTGACCCGGCCGAAGCTGCCAAGACGGTCTGGGAGCGTCTGGCCCAGCTGTTCGCCTCAGGGATGAACCTGCTCGTCGACCAGGTCTTTAACGAGGCGCTCGGCACGCCGACGATCAATAACGACGGCGCCTTCGGTATCTTTGGGACGCCCGAAGCACTCGAGACAGGCGAGGAGACGCCGGCTAATCAGGAGGCGACGGTCTACGACGCCGTTGCATCCCAGAACTACGTGACGATCCACAAAGAGATCTTCATGGGGCTGATTATGCCGATGGCGGTCTCGATCATGTTCCTGCTGGCGCTGCTGATGCTCGCGGCGCCCATAACGGCGCTCATCACCCGCCAGCAGGTCGGCTCGATGCTCGCCTCGGGTGTCTTCGTCATCCTGATTATCGTCGTTTCGTGGGAGTACGCCGCACTCATGCACGCGCTTAGTGATGCGGCAGTTCAGTACGTCCTTCCAGAGACCGACCAGATCCTGAATCAGGAGGCAACGACGTTCGGTGGCGGTGTCGCGGTCGCGATCGGGATCTACTTCGGGGGCTGGAGCGCGGCCGTGATGCTCGTGGCGATCCATACGGCGCGCCACCTGCTCCTGTTCGTCTATCCGGCGGTACTCCCGCTGTTCCTCTTGATGGCGTACTGGGGCGGCCACCGTCGCGTGAAGCAGATCGGCTCGTTCTTCGTCTGGCAGTGGTACGGCCTGCTGGTGATGAACCTCCCGACGGCGATCCTCCTTCGGTTCGCAGACGAAGTCGGCTGGCAACTATTTCCGGACGGCGCCGCGTTCGAGATACTCAATCTGGGGTCGACGATCGCCATCTTCCTGCTAGCGGTCGCTATCCCGCTGGCCGTCTCGGGGTCGTTCTTCCTCGTAGGCCTCTCGATGCGCGGGGCGACCGCTGGGGCCGCGACGGCCGCCGCCTCTCGGTTCACCCCGACGCCGCGGACGGCCGCGACCCACGGCGGGGCAGCAGCTCGGAGTGCGGCCGGTCGCCTCAAACGTGGCGGACGGACGGCCGCCTCTCGAGCCCATACGAAGTATCGGGAGTCGCGCTTCCCGAGCGTCACGCAGGAGAAGTACGCGACCGACGGCGGGACGCGAACCGACGGCGGTTCCCCGTCACGATCGGGAACGACGACGCAGTCCTCGGGCGTCTCACCTGACCAGCGCAAGCGCGCGGCCGAACAGAAACAGCGCCAGCGGAACCTCGAGAGTCAGCGCGAACGCGCCCGACAGGAGCGCGATAGCTACCGGAAGTGACCGAACCTATGACAGAGCAACCATCCGACAGCGGCACCGATCACAAAGTAATCCATACCGGCAGTAGCGCCCAGGTCGTCCTCGGCGTGAGCAAACTGGAGCTGCTGGGCGCCGTCTTCCCAGCAGGCGTTATCTGGTTCATCGGCGGCCAGATGGTCCCCGGTACGCTCGGCTCACTGATGTACCTCCCAGCGATCGTGTGGCTGCTCGCGGGGATCGGCTTTATCGCAGCCAAGCCGCCGTGGATGGGTGCCCGGCAGTATACCGAGACGGTCTTTCGCCGGATCGGCAGTCAGTCAACGATGCTCTTCGAGAGAAACCCAGACGACAGTGGTATCGATCACCCGACGAACAACTCGCTCCGTGCGCGGGCGGCTCGTCTCGCTCTCGTTCCCCTTCGGTGGACGAACGCGCTGTTCTCGGTCGGCCTTGAGAGCCGATCCGAGACACCGGACGAAAAGAGCGACGGGCCGACCCGAACGCAGGACTTCGTCCAGTTCAAGCGCGCCTATTCGGGAACGCCGGCCGTCGAAACCGATGAGGGTCACGTCGTCGGGGCGATCCGCATCTCCCCGGCGAACATGGTTACGTCGGGCGAAGATGAGTGGCAGCGTCAGGCGCGTTTCTACGCGAAGGTGCTGGATACCGCCGTGAAAGGCAATATCCAAATCGCCGAGTACATGCGGATGGTCGACTACACGCCTCGGATCGAGCGCTACGCCAAACGCCGCGAGGAGATCGTCACCACGGCCGACGGTGAGGCGCCGCCGGGCGAAGTCGATTATGAGGATCTCGAGTTCGGGAAGCAGGTACTCGCGGATCTCTGCGAGGAACGTGCCGACGTCGTCTCGCTGTACGACCTCTCGACGTACACGGTCGACCCGTATCTGATCGTCGAAGTGAAGCCCGAAGACGTGGTCTCCGAAGATGACGTCGAGGGTGGGCTGGCCTCGGTGCCGGTTATCGGCCGGATCTACTCCCACCTGAAGGTGCGCGAACTCAAGCGAGAGGGCGAACATACTCCGCAGATGATCGACCTGCTCGAGGACCGGCTGGATACGGTCGCCGACGCGATCCGCCGACTCGAGGACGTTTCGGGTCACCCGATCCCGAGCTCGGAACTTTCGCAGGTCGCGGCGGACCACTACCAGGCAGCCAACGCGTACGCACACGAGAGCTACTCGTCGCTGGTTCGCCAGACGCCGATCCCGACGCCCGACACATCCAACAGTGTTCACGGCGTCGAGACTGGCGAAACGTCCGACCCGGAGTACAATCTGACGTACTCGCACCTGGACGTCGAAGCCGACCGTGACCCACGGACGACGCTCTCGAAGCGGCACAACCAGCTCGCGGTCGCCGACCAGACGGCTGCTCCGGATGGCGAGAGCGAGGCCACGAGTGCCGAGACGGAGGCTGCCACCGACGGCGGAACGACCGCGGAGCCCGCCGACGTCGAGACGGTCTCGCCGACGGACGGGCCCGGCACTGCGGATATCGCGCTCACCGACGCGGAACTCGAGGAGCAGTACATCTCGCTGCTGGCGCCGGAGGTCGTCGAGCGTTCGTGGATCGGTGATGGAAACGGTGGCGACCACCTCAAGATCGACGGCGAGATCTACACGGCGACGCTGTTCATCTCGAGCTATCCGAAGGACCCGCCGCAGGGCTTCCTCGAGCCGATTCTCCAGTTCGACGACGCCGAGGTCCAAACCAACGTTGTCACCCACGTCGAGACGATCGACCAGGACAAGGCCGAACGCGAACTCGAGGACTACGCCGACTCCCTCCGGAAGCGGTACAACCGAGTCAAGGACTCGCGCTTCGAGATGTTCGCGAGCCGCTACGAGGAAGAAGCCGACGAGACACAGTCGGCGCTGGATTCGTTCCTCCAGAGCGAACACGACATGTTCGAGGCCCAGACCTACATCGAGGTTCGCTCGTTCGATCCGGATGCGCTCAAACGCGCGATTCGCTCGATCCGCTCGAAGATGTCTGACATGAGCGCGGAGGTCGCCGTCCTGCGGAACAATCACGACCTGGGCCACCAGACGGTCGCGCCTGCGTGTCAGGATAAGGTCGGCCAGAAGGTCAAACTCCGAGCGGAGGGGTTGGCGGCGATGAATCCGTGGACGACGACGAACCTGTACGACCCCTCCGGCGTGGAGATCGCCGAGAACATGGCGACGAACGAGCCGCTCTCGGTCGACGTCTACGACCGCGACGCAGGGTACAACTGGTTTATCGTCGGGAAGACGGGCGCCGGGAAGACCGTCACGGCGAGTCAGTACCTCTGGCGGTACAAGACCGATAACCCCGACTCGTTCATGGCAGTGATCGATCCGCTTCAGGAGTTCGCGAACCTCCAGGAGATCTTCGGTGGCGAGCGCATCGTCGTCGGGTCGACGAATATCAATCCGTTCGATATCTCGCCGACGCCGGAGGACAAACTCGACGCCGTCGGCCACGGAGCGCCCTACCGCGAGTGGCTCAACTCCGGGCTTGACTTCGTCGCACTGTACTACCAGATGCAGGGCTTCGACTTCTCGCAGTACCGCGCGATCTGGACGAAGGCGATCAAGCAGGCCGGCCGTGAGAAGGGCATCACCGAGGATCCGAAGACGCACGACCCGGACTACCGGAAGAAGCAGGGTAAGGACGGGACGGCACCGACCATGACCGACGTAATGGAGATCATCAGCGACATGTCTCGCGATGGGTCGGAGTTCGTTGAGGATCCCGATAACGAGAGCCGCGTCGAAGACCGCGAAGAGAAGGCAACGACGGTGATCAACAACCACGTCGAGCCGTTCCGCGAGGGAGGTCACCTCGAGCATCTGGCCCACCAGACTGAGGTCGACCTATCGGACACGGACTTCGTCTACGCTGACCTCCAGCTCAAGGAGGGCGACGAAGAGGGCGGCGGACTCATGAT
>NZ_JAAVUO010000052.1:0-21178 GCF_012163165.1 Natronococcus sp. JC468 | reverse complement strand
AGTACAACTGCTTCAACACAGAACTCAGGCTTCAGAAACAGCTAACTGAGGATACTTTGTGAGGTACTGATAATTCGATATGAGGAGGTGCAGCTGTGCCCACTCATTGCCTCTTCGTTCCTTCCACAAACTGACCTCGATAACCCGCCGCTATCACACGGTTCGTCTCCTAGCTAAAGATGGATGGTTTCAGCGGTTGGATAATGCTGACCCGTGAAATCGAGAGAGGAAGAATTGTTCCTATTAGCACTGTTCCTATTAGCACAATGCTTATGTGCAAGGGATGAGACATCAAAGTATGGAACGTATCCCAGACGAAAAGTTCATCGAAGCCTTCGAGGCTCGGTCATCAGACGACGCCGCGATCGTGATGGGGACAGGCGAGATCGCCGACTACGTCGATTGCACTCGACAGGCCGCACACCGTCGCTTGGAAGAACTAGACGAGAAGGACAAGATTCGGAAGTGGGAGATCAGCGAACGAAGTGTGGCATGGCAGTATCCTGCGAATAGACGGCTTCGACGCGCTGAGTAGAACCCCATGCTGATGGAAATTGGCACGGCGGTTTTCGGGGGCGGCCTACTGTACGGTTCGAAGAAGACCGTTATTGACCCAATTCGAGAGTATAGGAGGATTCGGAAGGAAATTTCAAAAGATCTCGTGAACTACGCGAACGTGATCTCCAATCCGGGGAGCAGTAAGCAAGATCGGATTGACGAGGCTAGGAAAATCCTTCGAGGAGACGCATCCGAATTGAAGTCCGTTGTGGATGACATTCCGATGTATGACCTCTGGGCTGCTTTGCGGTTGGTTCCGTCGAGGGGGGATGTTGAGGAGGCGAAAAAGAACTTGATCAGCCTCTCTAATTCCGTTGATTCGGGCGACCCGTTGAGGAACCACGATATGAGAAAGACCGTTGAATCGTCGCTAGGCTTGATGGGTTAAGGTGTGGGGGTATAGTTTCGCGGTGGGCTCGGCGACTGGATTCGTACCAGGATTTAACGCCATACGTCCAAGCGGAAACCTCTTCAACGCTAAATTCGGATCTCCCGAACGGGTCTGAAGAGCGATTCACAATCAGTCTGCACTCGTCGTCTCCGGCTTGCCCAATGTACTGCTCGGGCACGGGAATGTTCGGGCGTGGATGCCGACCAATTCATTTTCGAGTACGGACGGACCGCTCAACCCATCGTACGAATCGACGGGATCCTCGTTGATTGCGACGGTGGTTAGGCCATACTGGGGGGCAAACATCGACTTCCGGCATCTCGTTCACCAACCGAAACACTACGGAATTCCAGATGGCGTTTCGAAATACTCTGGAGATTACTTATTCCGTATTTCGTCGATCGACTCAGCGAGATCTTTCGTTTTGAGGTCGCTGTAGGCCTCGTGAGTCGTTTCAATCGATTTGTGACGCAGTACCTGTTGGGCCTTTTCGGACTCACCGAGTGCGTACAGTTCGGCGCCGAGTCCACGACGTGCTCCGTGGGGCTTGAGATACTTGTGGCCGTCATCGAGTTCGATGTTCGCCTCGTCTGTAAGGCGTTTCATCACTCGTCGTGCACCCTCTTTAGAAATTGACGGCGGTGCGATCTCGTGTTCACGGAGTAGGTCATCGAGGACGTCTGTCTTCGACGCGTCGCCTTTCTCCTCAAGCGCCTTCGATAGTTGATCTTCACCGAGTTCTGATTCGAGGACACCGTGTTTCGACTGAAACTGGCCGGTCGGGAACACCGGCCATTCGTCAGTCGACGGGTCGACGTATTTTCGGTGGCGCTCGAGAACATCACGAGCAGCCTTCGGTAGCGGGACTTCTTCGCGATTGCGAGACTTCCCAAAGACGGACAGAACGTGTTTCTCGAGATCGACGTCGCCCCAAGTGATGCCGTTGCGTTTCTCGTCCTTCGAGTCGTCGAACAACTCTGCACCTCGGGCGCCAGTCTCAGCGAGCAACACCACGATCGTCCGATCTCGCGAGGCCGTCACTGGATCAGTTCGGATCGTCCCGTCATTCGCCATATCGACGCGTTTGGTCGCATAGTTCACGATCGCCTGGCGCTGTTCTGGCGTCCAGAATTGACTCGAGGAGTCGTTCGTATCCTCCGGTAGATACTCAGTTGCCCTGTTCGTCTTCGCTGGGTTCGAGTCAAGTAGTTCCTCACGAACGCAGAACGAGAGGAACGCTCGTACGTAGGCGAAGTACGTGTTCGCTGTCGACGCCGCAATCTCGCCGTCGACCTGATCCTCACGCAGCGTATATCCGAACTCGCGAAGGTCGCCTGCCTCGAGCTCGCGAATCTCGTCGATCCCCTCGCGCTGGCAGAACGCAGCAAATTGCTCAAGTGCCGGCCGCATGGTTGCCTTCGAGCCGTCGGACTTGATCGAGCGCTCGAGATACCGAGAGACTGCCTTCTGGATGGCAGAACCCTGCTGATCAGTCAAGGGAGACATTCGTATGTGGGGTACAGTGTCGACCCTAGTAAGTACCCATGGTTAAATCTGATTTTAACCAAGGCCACTGCGAAATTGGAATTCTGCCTTCTCAGGATCTCTCAAGCATGCTGGGAGCAAATCCGACATTTTGTAAATTGCATGCTGATATACAAATTGCGTGCTCTGGAAGATGAGACTACAGTTGGCTTAGCAGGCCTATAGAGCACGAATTCAGAAAAACCGGTCCAGCGGTAATACTTCAGACTCCCCCTCGACTGCTAATTCCTGTTACTCTCAGAACATCTTTGTCAATCTTCCGAGATAACCATCAGTGTCGCCACTCAAAAACAGCTCTCTCGTGCGGATCGAATGGCTCTTTATCCGATTCCGGTCTCCTTCTTCAACAGCGTAAGTGTGTTGTCGGCCGTCACGAGTGGTGTCTGTTCGTACTCGCCAGTCAACTCAACCTGCACGAGCAGATCAACAGCTCGCCAGATCGAGTACAGCAGACACGCGAACGCGAAGTAAAAGAATCGTAGCACGAAGTTTTTCGACGTCGTCGCTGCCATGAACCGCTGATACTCTTGTAGCCGCTCTCAATCTTCCACCGCGAATTATAGAAATGAACTGCCCCTAGTCGGCAGTTCGTCATGAAGACACTGTACTGCGTATGAATGGAGTCCCAGAGTGGGGAAAGGTTATATAATCTGAAAATCACCTTCCCATATGGATATAATCGAAATGGATAATCAGTTAACAATGCTTCTTGCACTTGCTATCGGAACTGGTGTTGGTCTTGCTTTTGAGGATATAGTATTAGGGATATTTATGGCGGTTGCGCTCTCTATTATATTCGTTAAATATTTCTACCAAGACTAGTGATCAGTTCGGACTTTCTGTGTCGGCTCTTCCGGTGAAGACTCATCGAAACGAAGTGACGAAACGGGTGACGATTCCATATGAATTGGGGACGCGGTCTCAACTTCTGCCTCCCCTCGTGTTGAACCGGAGCAACGAGTAGAACGCGAAGAATCAGTACCTCACAAAGCGTCCCTGCTCACTTGGGCTGAAGCCGCGGTTCCATCTTGATCGGTAGTGATTGATGGAAGTTCTGACGGAAGATTGAGCAGAGTCGTCGCTGTCGGCGGCGGTCAGCCGCCGACGTGACGGCATTGCCACTTGCAGGGAGGCTAGCTCGGTCGGGCGTTAGCGGTGAAACCGATCGTCTGGTGGCCGATTTGCAGGGACGGCCCGACGCATCGCGAGGGCCGTCCATGCTGCCCGGATTTGATCTAACCGTTATCCGGTGCACTGAGAATTGTCGGGTAACCAAGAGGTCTATCACACGACTGCGCCTACATATGCATTGAGTCAAACAGTCTCAACTACTGCGGCAGCGCCGGGAGATGAGACTACAGGCGGTTTAGCAGGCTTTTCGTCGGTGAATTCGGACAAATCTGTCTATCGACGATCTTTCAGACACCCTCTCAGCCGCTAATTCCTATTAGTCTTAGAAGGGTTTCGGCGCTCTTCCGAGGTAGCTTCCAGTGTCGCCACTCAAAACTAACTCTCTTATGCGGATAGAGCAGCTGTTCACCCGATTCCGGTCTCCTTCTTCAACAGCGTGAGCGTATTTTCCGCCGTTACGAGCGGTGTCTGTTCGTACTCGCCAGTCAACTCGATCTGCACGAGCAGATCAACAGCTCGCCAGATCGAGTACAGCAGACAGGCGAAGGCGAAATAGAAGAACCGCAGCACGAAACTTTTCGATGTCGTCGCTGCCATGAACCGCTTGATACTCTTGTAGCCGCTCTCGATCTCCCACCGCGAATTGTAGAAGTGGACCGCTCCTGGACGGCAGTTCGTCAGCTAGATGTGTCATAGTACGTTCTGTTCACGCTAGCTAAAGTAGAAACGTCGTTAGTCGGAATCAGCAGTATCGCGATCAGCGCCACGGGTGGGAGTGTCAGCATTGTCGTTCCACATACTCACGTCGACCCCTCCACTTTCGAGATAGTCGCGAATGCCATCGCGCTGTTCACGTATTGCTTTACTCACTTCCGCGAGCCTATTATCAGAACTTTCAACCGTCTGCTTCCGCGTTTTCTTCGCTCTCAACGGCCTCAATCGTCACACTCTCCGCTTCTACATCTTCGACAAATGCGCCGCCACCACCGACGGTGACTATCCCATCAGCCGTCTCAATAACGAGCGTGTTCTCAACGGGAAACGAGTTGTTCGACGGTGCAACGAGCCCTTGCTGCACGTCGACAACACGGCCAACGATCTCGTCGTGGCCGTCGCGGTCGCGCGTCCAGCGGCCACGAATGTGGGCGCGAAACGGCGTCTCCGCTTGGAGATGGAGTGTCGTCTGGAGTGTGGTATGACGAAAGTTCGTATAGGTGACCGGCAGTGAGGCCGGCTCCGTAACATATACTTGCTGTGCCATTGGCCAGTAGTTTCCGAGAAACGACCCGACGATGACTGGACCGAGTCGGGATTCAGTAAACGTGATTGCGTGCGCGTCGCTGTTGGTCCGAGTTATCATCTCGATCGGTGCGACCACTCCGACGCGTTGGTCAACGGTAAGCATTGTAGGCATCGGTTCGACCCACGCGCGGGCAACACTAGCGACGCCTCCTAGTTCTGGCTGCAGCGAACCGTCGGCGTCGGCGATAACGAGTAGCACCAGCACCCCGCGTTTGACGGCGGCACGAAGCGAATCCGCAATCTCGTCGAGATTTGCCGCCGGAATCGACAGTGTCACCTCCTCGTCAGCGTCGTCGATGAGTGAGCGGATCCGTTTGAGTACTGTCACGCGTGATTTGATGACCTCGAACTGCTCGGTCTGCGGGGCGGCTTGCGAATAGCGTGCCTCCAGTGCCGGACGCATCGTCTCGATATTCTTCGTCAACGACTTGGTAACTTCCTCCGGCGAGTTTGCCCGAATCGTCGTCGGTACGGCGTGGTCGTTCACTGAGACGAAGCCGCGATCTTCGAGTTTCTCGCTGATACTATAGACGTAGCGTTTCGAGACACCCGCGGCATCTGCAACGGTGCTCGCCTTCGCCTCTCCGTGTTCCAAGAGCGTGAGGTACGTGTCTATTTCCTTATCGGAGAGACCGAACTGTTTGAGCATGTTTCGAAGTGTGGCGTCATCCATACGTGTATGGATCTGGGTGGAATACCTAATACGCAGTGGTAGAATCACCACGAGAGAGTGGATTTCTAGAGATAGCCGGCAAAATCGGGCGACACTGAACGGCTCTTGTCCGGGCAGTGATAATCGAAGTCGGCGAAACCTATAGTTACGCTGCGCGGAGAACAACAGCGTCAACGACGTTGAGGCCGTTGCCGGTGACGACCGACTCACCCGACAGTAGATCCGTCGATTCAACGTCCTCGCCTAGTGACACTGTCGCCGGGTCGTCATCGAAGTTGAGGACGACAACGTAGCGGCCATGCTCGTCTGCGCGCGCGTAAGCGGTCACCGCGTCGGCGTCGGCTTTCTTGTCGCTGGTAGCGACGTCGTAGTCGACAGCCTCGACGCTCCCCTCGCGGAGCGTCAACGTCTCCGCGCGAAGCGACGTGAGCGCCCGGTGGAATGCAGTCAGGTCGGCGTCGCCGTCGTGCCAGCGCATCGGACCGCGCTGTTCAGGAACGCCGCGCTCTTGTCCATAGTAAATCATTGGCGCACCCGGCACGGTGAACGTCGCCGCGGCGGCTGCGCGCAGCGACGCTTCGTCGCACTCGTCAATGTAGCGGTCCTCATCGTGGTTCTCGACGTAGCGGAGGTGAACGGCCGAGTCGGGGAATCCGGCCCGCGTCGCGTCGTCAAGGGCATCGAGAATGGCGTCGGCGGGTTTTTTCCCCTTGCCGATGTCACATAGCGTCTCGTACAGCGTCGTATCGTAGTGCATGTGGAACTCGCCCTCGTTGTATGTGGCGTCCCGCGGGATGGTCTCGTCGAGGAACAGGAAATCGTCGGGTGCGCGGTCGCGGACCTCCTTCCAGAAGGCGTGCGAGACCCCCCATGCCACGTCACAACGGAAGCCATCGACGACACCCGCCCATTCGTCGACTATGTTGAGCATCCACCGGCGGACGGCAAGCGAATCGTAGTTTAAGTTGGGAATGCGTGCCCAATTAAAGTAGTATTCCGGAATGTCGCCGCCTTCCTCTCGGACCTCGGCCCACTCTACATCGACGACGTTGCGGTCGGCGTCGACGCGGCGGAAGTGGTCGGCGTACTCCTCGACGCCCGCCGCGTGCATCTGGAACGCAGGGTGGTCCCGCGAAGTGTGGTTGATGACGAGATCGAAGATGACCTTGATATCGGCCTCGTGACAACGCTCGACGAGTGACTCGAATGCCTCTCGCGACCCGAGATCGGAGGCAGTGTCGAAGTAGTCGGTGATGTGATAGCCGTGAGTCGTCGGACTAGCGAGCATCGGCGTCAACCAGAGACAGTCGACGTCCAAGGATTCGAGGTACTCGATGCGGCGCTCGATTTCGGCGAACGTCGTCGGCAACGTCTCGCCTGCGAAGGAGCGGACAAAAATCTCGTACACCGTCGGCGTTTCGGCCCACGCCGGCGGGTCGTTTGGTCGGGTGACGGCGACCGATTCGGAGCCAGTCGCATCGAGAACGACGGTGTCGCTGATGCTGCGGCGCTCGCCAGCGGTGACGGCGTGGATGCGGGCGCGATGTGGAAGTGCGTCGACGGGGACGCGGAGTTCGCGGCCGTCGATATTCACCTTGTTCTCGCCGAGGTTGTCACGGCCGTCGAGATAGAATTCGACGGGGAGGTCGGTGTCCGAGAACTCGCTGTCGGGGGCGCTCTTCGGCGTCGCGGTGACAACTACCTCCTCGCCATCGACGGCTGCGTCGAGTCGGAT
Organism: Natronococcus sp. JC468; assembly: GCF_012163165.1. Taxonomy (NCBI): domain Archaea; kingdom Methanobacteriati; phylum Methanobacteriota; class Halobacteria; order Halobacteriales; family Natrialbaceae; genus Natronococcus; species Natronococcus sp. JC468. The sequence goes on along the minus strand of NZ_JAAVUO010000052.1, from coordinate 13,843 downwards.
GCGGGGGCGGCCCGGGCCGTCGACGTCGACGCTGGTACGGACGCCCTCCGCGAGGTCGTCCCCGACGGAGAAGGCGGCGGTGTGTTCGCCTGGGAGCAACTGTACGTTGAGCACGTAGTCGTTGTCGACGCGGCGCGGGCGCTTGGTTGCCATCAGATGGTTGTTGAATGGTCCGCTGACCGAAATCTGGGTGTCGTCAAGCTCCGATTCGGGGAGCGGGAGGTCCTCGGCGGCGACCGAGAACTGCGCGTCGCGCCGCTCGTCAGGGAAGACGCGAACAGTGAGTTCGTAGGTCCCATCGGGCGCGTCGAGTTCGACGACGTATGTACCGGAAACGTCCGGGTGAAAGTGGACGACGGGACCGCCCTCCTCGCTCTCGGAGTCAGGGTACCCCGCGGGCGTGCCGACCGGAAACTCGTCGTCCGCGTCGAAGCCGCTTTCCGCCGGAGCGTCGGCGACTGACCAGTGGTACGAAGCGTCCGGAATCGGGTTTCTGGGGGCCAGTTCGACTGACTCACCGACCGAGATGAACCGGGGTGGGCCGGGATGGTGCATACTCTACGAGTCGAGTGAGGAAACATCATTGTTCCGCTTCTACTGGAAAATGTGAACGACAAATTCAACAAGAGTTATTACACCAGCGCGGTGTCACACTCTCAATGCAACTTCGCGACGCCCTCGACGACTACAAGCGACACGAGGGCCACGACACGCGATTCCCGGGTGAACGCCGTTCAACAACCGGTCTCTTCTCAGGCTTCGGCGGCCGACTCGTCCACGTCGAACGCGACGGTTCACTTCGCGACTTTGGTTACCCGCTGACCGGACGCAACGGCGTTGATCGGAGTCGTCTCGGCCTCCGCGTCGACGACGAGATGTACTGGTTCGACGCCGACGACACCGTCTCACAGACGTACCACGATTCGACGGCGCTCGTCGTCACCGAGCGTGAGACCCCCTTCGGTGCTCTCACGCAGTACGACCTCACTATCGACGACGCACATGTGACGCACGTCGAACTTGGTGAGGGATCCGAAGCCGACGTCGAGCTCGTCGCCTACATGGGCTTCGCGCCGAACGCCCAGGACACTCGAATCGGACAGCTCCGACACGAGGACGCCGTCGAACTGTACCACACGACCGAACACGATTTCGTCGGGAGTGCAACCGACTTCTCGGATCTCCATGGTCAGGTCCCGATACGCTTCGCTGAAGTGCTGGACAACACCACGGTCGACCTGCCGCGACCGGTCTCCGAGGACCGCTACGAAGAAGACCGCCTCAGCGGCGACCTCGTCGTGTTTCTCCTGTTCGAATCCGGACGGACGTCGCTCGTGACGCTGCTCACCGACAAGGGGACGACCACCCGAGAGACGGCGCTCGGTCGACTCGATGAACTGGCGGCAGAGTACGGCGACGTCGCGGCGCTCCAGCAGACCGCGGAGGCCGAGACGCTCGACCTGCCCGACGATGCGCCGCATGCCGACGCGGTGGCGGCGGACATCCGCGTGCTCCGCCTCCTATCGGCGGAGACCGGGCTTCGTATCGCTGGCCCTGACTTCGACCCCTACTACGCGCACTCGGGCGGCTACGGCTACACGTGGTTCCGCGACGACGCAGAGATTTCACTGTTCGTCAACGAGGTGTCCGACCACGCCGGCCTAGGTCTCGACGCGTGGACAAACCGGAGCGCGCGGGCGTACCTTGCCACCCAACAGTCGGATGGGACGTGGCCGCACCGCGTCTGGCCCCGCGACGGGACGCTTGCGCCAGGGTGGGCCAATGGTCGCCTCGAAGCCGGCGATGGGGTCGACTATCAGGCCGACCAGACCGGCAGCGTCGTGACGTTCCTCGCGTCGGTGCTGGACGACCTTGACGGCGACCTCTGCGACGACGTCGTGACAGCACTCGACGCCGCCCTCGACGGACTGGACGATACGCTCGCCGCCGACGGCCGGCCCGTCGCCTGTCAGAACGCATGGGAGAACATGAACGGACGGTTCAGCCACACGGCGGCGACGTTCCTCGGCGCGTACGCGGCGGTCGCTGATGCCGATCTTCCCGCGGAGACGACGACGCACGCGAAGGAGCAGGCCGACCGGATCTACGAGGCGGTCGACGACCTCTGGGCCGACGACCGTGGAATCTACGCACTCCGCGAGTGCGAGACGGGCGAGTTGGACCTGCGATACGACTCGGCGTCACTGGCGCTCGTAGCGGCGCACCGGCTCTACGTCCGTATCGGCAATATAGACGACAAACGCCTCGACCGACTCGTCTCGCACGTCGAGGAGACGGTCGACAATCTCTGGTACGACCCCGACGAGAGCGACGTTCGTGGACTCGTTCGGTATGAAGGCGACAGTTGGCGACAGCGCGGGCAGGGCCACGAGAAGGTCTGGACAGTTTCGACGGCGTGGGGTGCACACGCCGCCGCAAGCATGACCGGTTTGCTTCGTCAGAAGGGTGATGAGCGCGCAGAGTCATTTGCGATGATAACAGATGACTTACTGTCGCTCGTGCTCCCGGATGGCCCGCTCTGCATGGAGACGGGCTACCTACCGGAACAGGTGTTCGACGATGGCACGCCCGACAGCGCGACACCACTAGGGTGGCCGCACGCACTCCGATTGGCGACCGTCGCGCTGACAGACGAACTTGGTATCGACGTGAGTGCGCAAGCGCCGACGCTCGCTGACTGAGACCGGAAAACGCTCCGATTCCTGAACTGAACCGAAACAAGAGTGCGAACGTAGTCAGCTTATGACAACGGTGTCGTTACCGTCTTGCTTCGCTCTTCAAAGGTGAGCGACTCACCCGTTTCGCCGTCGAAGAGGTGGACGTCCGCCTCATCGAACGAGATAGCGATAGTGTCGTCCGGTTCGGGTTCGACATCGGAGTCGACGCGAGCGATAAAGTCGGGCGCGAGGTCCATGTAGAGATAATTGTCGCTGCCGATGGGTTCGACGACTTCGACGGTTGTCTGGATACCTTCAGCTATGTTAACAACGTACACGTCCTCTGGGCGGATCCCCAACGAGAGTCGGTCACCCTCGGAGATGCTCGGGTAGTCAGCGGCGTCGAGACGGTAGTCTAATCGTTCCGAGTCGTCTTCGAGACGAATTGTGTCCCCGGAGATACTGGCGAGCACCTCAATGAAGTTCATCGACGGCGATCCGACGAATCCGCCGACGAACTCGTTGATGGGATTGCGGTACACTTCCTTCGGCGCGCCGACCTGCTGGCGTTCGCCGTCTTTTAGAATGACGATTCGGTCGCCCATCGTCATCGCCTCCTCTTGATCATGGGTGACGTAAATGGACGTGGTGCCGAGGTCGTTCTGGAGACGCTGAATCTCGGTGCGCATCGTCGTCCGGAGCTTCGCATCGAGATTCGACAGTGGTTCGTCGAAGAGGAATACGTCGGGTTCGCGGACGATAGCGCGACCGAGCGCGACGCGCTGTTTCTGCCCGCCGGAGAGCTCGCTCGGGCGGTCGTCGAGCAGTTCCTCGATGCCCATCATCTCAGCCGTCTCGCGGACGCGTTCGTGGCGATTGTCCTTCGAAAGATCCGTGCTCATCCGGAGGCCGAACGCCATATTCTGACGGACGGTCTTGTGGGGGTAGAGCGCGTAGTTCTGGAACACCATCGCTACGTCGCGCTTCCGAGCGTGGACATTGGTCACGTCCTCGTCGCCGATCGTGATGCGGCCCGAGGTCGGTTGTTCTAAGCCTGCAAGCATCCGTAGCGTCGTCGATTTCCCGCATCCCGAGGGACCGACGACAGTGATGAACTCGCCGTCCGCAACGTCGAGAGAGACATCGTCGACGGCGACGATTTGACCGTTATCGAACTCTTTTCTAAGATTATTGAGTGTTACAGTTCCCATTATTCTCGCGAATGGAATCCCATACATATAATACTTGCCCTCGAACTAGAATTTGTTACGTATAATTTCATAGCAGCTTCTGGATCTCAAGCTGCCATAGTTTCATATAGAGAGTATGATAAAATAGCTGCGTTTTTCGTATCTACCTCTCTATCCTACATTCTGATTGTGTCAACGATAATGCGGTATCCAAAGATTTAAGCATGAACTAATTATTCATCACAAATACATCCATGACAATGGACCGCAGAACTATACTTAAAAAAGCTGGTGTTGTCGCAACAACCGGCGCAGTGGCCGGGTGTATTGGTGTCGATGAACAGGGTGAAACGGATTCCGGCAATAACGGAGGGGGTTCCGATAATGGGCCGTCCGGTACAGCAACGGTGTGGTACTCGTTAGCCGAATCGGAACGAAACGGACGCCAAGAAGCGATAGAGCAGTTCGAAGAAGAGACGAACCACAGCGTCAATGCCTCTAATATCTCCGATATGGCCCAGAGGACGACGAGCGCCATTCCCGCCGGACAAGGTCCACACGTCTTCGAGTGGGCCAACGACTGGGTTGGAGATTATTCCGAACGTGGTTTTCTCGTCGATCAGACCGATCAACTGAACGTCGATATCGATGAATTCATCGAGGCCGCAGCCGAGGCCGTTCAGTTCGACGGTGGTATCTACGGTCTTCCATACGACTCCGAGACCGTCACGCTCATCTACAACACCGATCTGATCGACGAAGCTCCAGAAAGCGTAGCAGACATGACGTCGATGATGGACGAACTTCACGATCCCTCGAGCAACCAGTACGGCCTGAGTTACCCCTTTGCGGATCCATACTTCCTCAGCCCGTGGCTACAGGCGTTCGACGGCTATATTTTCGACCCCGAGGCTGATGAGGAACTTGGCGTCACCAGTCCGGAGGTCGTCCGCGGTGCAGAGTTCGCCGTTGAGAACTTCGTTCCCTACACCCCGAATGACCCCGAATACGAACCACAAGCGTCGGTGTTTGCCGAGGGCAACGCTGCTTTCGCTATTAACGGTCCCTGGTATCTCGAGACGCTCAACGAAAAAGGAGTCAACTACGAGGTCACAACGCTTCCCGCAGTGGAAGGGGGCGAACCGACTCCGTACACAGGTATCACGATGTGGTATTTCGCAACCGGAATGGAAGAGAACAACGACGATACGGTGGCTGCACAGGATTTCGTCGAATGGTACGTTACGAACGAGGAACTCATGCTACGGAACGCAGAGGAACAAGGTAGCATTCCGGTGCTCAAGAGTCTGGTCGAAGACAACGATCTCCCCGATACAGTACAGACCTTCGCAGAGGTCGTTGAACGAGGTATCCCAATGCCGTCCGATCCGAAAATGAATCAGGTGTGGAATCCCGTGAGGAATGCTCTCACCGAGATGTTCAACGACAGTACTGAGCCCCAACCGGCATTAGAACAGGCGGCGAACGAGATCCGGAGCAACTGGGAATAACCAGATGAGTACCGTATCACGCGTCGCTAATCGTGTTGAAGAGGTCCCATTCCTCGATAAGCGGGACGCATCGCTGCTATTCGTCCTTCCCGGGCTGTTCGTCTTCTCGGCGTTCATGCTGTTTCCAGTGTTGTATCTCGTTGGGATCTCGTTTACGAACGCCGAACCGGCGAATCTCTTTGCAGGAGAGGGTGCGTGGGCGGTGTTAACGTTCGGCGAGGCAATGTTCATTGGTGTAGAGAACTACGCTGCAGTACTTACCGATCCGACGTTCTGGAACTCCTTTGGAATTACGTGGCTATTCGTCGCAACCAGTGTTACACTGAAACTCATCTTAAGTATCAGTATCGCGCTCGTCGTTACCGGCGATCGAGTAAGGGGGAAACGCGTCATGCGCTCTCTTATTATTCTACCGATGGGCCTACCGGCTATCTTCACCATTACAGTGTGGCGTGGCATTTTCAGTTCCGCGGAGTTCGGTCTCGCCAATCAGGTGCTCAGTTCACTCGGGTTCGACTCTGTCGCGTGGCTGAGTGAACGCTGGATGGCATTCGTCGCATACAATATCACGGAAGCGTGGCTTGCCTACCCGTTTATGGTCATCATCACCGTCAGTGCATTACAAGACGTACCGGATGAACTGCACGAGGCGGCGATGGTCGACGGCGCGAGTTACTTCTCCCGGTTCTTCCATGTGACGCTTCCCTCGATAAAGCGACCAGTACTGTTCGCGTCGATCCTGACCGCAGCAGCGTCGTTCCAACAGTTTCTTCTCCCCTATGTCTTCAATGAAGGCGGACCAGCACGACAGAACGAACTGATCATCGTCTACGGCTATCGTGAGGCGTTCTCCTTTTCCGAATACGGTGAAGGGGCAGCCATCTCTATCATTGCCGTTGTCTTTATCGGGGCATTTATGTGGCTGAACGTCAAGCGCGGTCGACTCGCCGACGGGGTGGATGACTCGTGAGCCTTTTGAACGGTATCATCCGCAAGCTGAAGGAGGACGTCAGGAACGTCGCAATGACGCCGGTGGAAACGGCCCGTGGTGCGAAGTACACCATCGAAAGCGTCCGTCGAGGGGAGACCTCTCCGATGGTGCCGTTAAAAGTTGTCGGGTCGACGCTTGGCGCGCTCATACTTGTCGCCGGGCTAATGTTCCCTATCTACTGGATTCTAATGGCGGCACTGTCCGGTTCGGGCGGTTCGATCTACTCGTCGAATGGATTGACGTTGTTGCCAGAGAATCCGTCGTTGCAGCCGTTTCTCTGGGTCATCGGTGACCTCGCGATTCCCGGCTACGCCATTAGTCTCAATGTTCCTTTGAGCGATCTCGCGATCGTGATAAACACGCCCGAAATCGTCTTCCTCGATGTCTCTGGTTACGGGGTCGAGAACCCTTCCGAATTCAAACAGTTCTTCTGGAACAGCCTCACCGTTTCGATTCCGACAGTCATCATTGCGATGTGTCTCATTATTCCGGCGTCGTACGCGCTATCACGTCGCGAATTCATCTTTCGACGAAAGATCCTATTCGTCTACGTCCTATTGACGCAGGTCGGCGGTGGACTCGGTATCGCGTTGCTTATCGGCCTCTATGCAGTGTACGTCCAGGTCGGACTCAACGATAGTAAGCTCGCGCTCGCCGTCTACTACGCGGCGACGGCAGTGCCGTTTAACACATGGCTATTGAAGACATACATGGACGGTATCCCCGTCTCTTACGAGGAGGCAGCTGTCGTCGACGGCGCACCGCCGTGGCGCGTCGTCACCGAGGTCATCATCCCGCTGTCGGCGGCGGGGTTGGCGACCGTCTTTATCTTCGTCTTCCTAACGGGGTGGACGGAGTTCGTCGTCGCACAGACTCTGTTGTCGACGGACAACTACACCCTACCCGTGGGACTGTTTTCGCTCATCAGCGAGTACTCCATCCCGTGGGCGCGGTTTTCGGCGTTTGCGCTGACGTTCGCCGCTCCCATTATGCTCGTCTACCTGTTCGCTCAGCGCTACATTGAGGGTGGCCTGTCGTTCAGCGGAATGGAAGGGTAAGCGGGTGTGCCTTCATAACCTTCGATTTTCTCGGTTGCTCAAATTAGCAATAAACGCTGACAGAGGCGTTTTGTTCCGTTATTCACCTGAGTACGTAATTTAATATTATAATTAACCATGGATAATACTTATAACAAAGTATGTAGTGATTTTTCAGCAGAGTTCAGATGAAACTCAATCGCAGAAATCTACTGAAAGGGATCGGCCTCGGAACCATCGGCGTCACGGGAACCGGCGCGAACGCGGAGCTCACGTATGCGACGCAAACGGCTACGACGGAATCACCGAGAGCAGCCGTTGATTTCACCGACGATGTCATCTACCAGATCATCACGGACCGCTTCGAAGACGGCGATGAATCGAACAATCCGAGCGGCGATCTCTACAGCGAGGACTGCTCGAATTTACGAAAGTACTGCGGTGGCGACTGGCAGGGCGTCATCGATAGAATCGAGGAAGGCTACCTGACAAATATGGGTATCTCGGCCATCTGGATTTCACCCCCATTCGAGAACATCACTGAAGTTGACTCCGACAGCGGTACTTCGTACCACGGCTACTGGGCGCGAGACTTCCAAGGTCCGAACCCTTACTTCGGGAACATGGAGACGTTTCAGACCCTCGTTGACACCGCCCACGAGAACGGTATCAAGGTCGTCATCGACTTCGTGCCGAACCATACCTCGCCGTCGACCGACGGCGGTGAATTGGAGGACGGTGTTCTCTACGATGACGACGAGGTCGTCGCGTCCTACAGTAACGACCCTGAAGACTACTTCCACCACAACGGCGGCACCGACTACTCCAGTTACGAAGACCAAATATACCGGAACCTGTACAACCTGGCTGACTTCGACCAGCAGGAGGCGTACATTGACCAGTACCTGAAGGACGCCATTAGACAGTGGCTCGACACCGGTATCGACGGCCTTCGTGTCGACGCCGTAGCTCACATGGCTCCGAAGTGGCAGAAGACGCTGATGGACACCATCTACGACCATCAGCCCGTGTTCACGTTCGGCGAGTGGTTCCTCGGGGCGGACGAGTCAAACCAGCGCTACTACGAGTTCTCGAACGACAGCGGAATGAGCCTCCTTGACTTCCGTTTTGGTCAGGAGATTCGGCAGGTGCTTCGCGAGTTCGATGACGACTGGAACGACTTTTGGGATATGCTACAGGAGACGGCAAGCGAACACGATCAAGTCGTCGACCAGGTGCCCTTCATCGACAACCACGATATGGAACGGTTCACCACCTCCGGCGGCGACACCCGAAACACCGATATGGCGCTGGCGGTGCTTCTGACCTCTCGTGGTACTCCCGCGGTCTACTACGGCACTGAGCAGTATCTTACCGGCGGTAATGACCCCGACAATCGTAAGCCGATGCCGTCGTTCAACACAACGACGACGGCATACGAAGTGATCCAGACACTTGCTCCGCTGCGAAAATCGAACGCGGCGTTGGCATTCGGCGATACCGAGCAGCGCTGGATGAACAGCGACGTATTCGTCTACGAGCGCGAGTTCGGCGACAACGTCGTGCTGGTCGCTATCAACCGTAGTCTCAACCGGTACGATGTGTCGGGCGTGTACACAGCGCTTCCGCAGGGAACCTACTCGGACGCCCTCGGAGGGTTACTCAGCGGCTTCGACACCGTCGTCAACGCCGATGGCTCGATAGACGAGTTCTCACTCGGGCCGCAGACTGTCTGCGTCTGGGAGTATAGTGGGACGACGACGGAACCAACGCTCGGCCACGTCGGTCCGACGATGGGTCAACCCGGCCACACCGTAACGATAAGCGGCGAGGGATTTGGCGATACCGCCGGATCGGTGCAGTTCGGGTCGACGGATGCCACAGTTGTCTCGTGGTCTGATGCGCAGATAGAAATTGACGTGCCCTCGGTGTCGGGCGGCTACTACGATGTTCATGTCGTCGACGACAACGGAACCGAGAGTAACGTGTTCGGAGGCTACGAGGTGCTCAGCGGTGACCAAGTCTCTGTGAGGTTCATCGTCGACGAGGCCGAGACTGAACCTGGCGAGAACGTCTACATCGTGGGTGATGTCCACGAATTGGGCGAGTGGGACACCGACCGTGCGGTCGGACCGTTCTTCAACGAGGTCGTCTATGAGTACCCAGCGTGGTACTACGACGTGAACGTCCCCGCGGGGACGACGGTGGCGTTCAAGTTCGTTAAAATCGACGAGAGCGGCGAGGTGACGTGGGAATCCGGATCGAACCGTCAGTATACCGCCCCAACAAACTCGACCGGCGAGTACGTCGGCGACTGGCAGGCGTAAGTGAAGGAGGCGACGACGCCGGTCGTCTCGGTGACTAATTCACACTTTCTCTGTATTGGCTCTTTCGGTGAAGACTCGTCGAACCGAAGTGACGGAAAGGGTGACGATTCCATATGCATCGGGTGACGCAGTCTCAACTTCTGAGCGAACCCGACGGAAGATGAGACTATAGGCCGTTTAGCAGGCTTGTTGTCGGTGAATTCGGACCAATCAGTCTACCGGCGATCTTTCAGACACCCTCTCAGTCGCTAATTCCTGTTAGTCTTAGAGGGATTTCGGCGCTCTTCTGAGGTAGCTTCCAGTGTCGCCACTCAAAATCACTCTTCCACGCTGGTAGAGTGGCTCTTTACCCGATTCCCGTTTCATGCTTCAACAGCGTGAGCGTGTTCTCAGCCGTTACGAGTGGTGTCTGTTCGTACTCGCCAGTCAGCTCAATCTGCACGAGGAGATCAACAGCTCGCCAGATCGAGTACAGCAGACAGGCGAAGGCGAAATAGAAGAACCGCAGCACGAAATTTTTCGACGTCGTTGCTGCCATGAATCGCTTGATACTCTTGTAGCCGCTCTCAATCTCCCACCGCGAATTGTAGAAGTGGACTGCTCCTGGGCGGCAGTTCGTCATGAAGACACTGTACTGCGTGTAGTCGTTACTCTCAGCGTTCTCTCGTCGTCTGTAGATTAGGGTGGTCTCATGCCACTCGTTCTTCCCCAAGTGGAGTTTGCGGTCAGTAACGTAGCGGTCTCGATCCCACCGGAGTAGACGCTTTGCTTGAGCTCGTTCGCTCGTGTACATCCGCTTTGGAACAACATACCCGAGACCGCGTTGGTCGATTTCTTCGAGGATGTGCTGACTATCGAACGCCCGATCCATTAACACACGATCGACGTGAACAAGGTCCTGCACCGAATCTAGCAGGTCCTCAACGATCTTGCGGCGACTCTCGCCCTTTCGGATCGGCCGAGCGTCTAAGACTAACGGAACGGCTTTCCCAACCAACTGTATAGTCGCCCACTGATAAGCGTACTCGCCATCTTTCGTACCGGGAATCTCATTCTCATGGCCCGTTCGATCGCCTGTAAACGGCTCTGCCTCGGTTGTATCGATCGCAACGAGTCCAGCCCGATGAAAAACTTCCGTCTCCGACACTCGATCGATAAGCCGCTGCAACGCCTCGTGATACATCTCACGAATTGTTTTGATCGAAAGACCGCGGATATGATCTCGATGAACGTGTCCTAATGGTGTCCGATCCCGCCGTGAATCATAGAGGAAACTACGTGCACCTTCGTTCGCTGCCAGGTTGTCTTGGAGCCCGAGGTACGTCTGGAGATCCCAGAATGCGTTCGGATGAATCTCACAGCTATCTCCGCGATTAAGCGAGAACGCCGGATAGGCGATATGACTCACCTGTTCAGTAACCTCGTCTGCATGGGTGAGCACTTCGTGATCGGTGGGCCTGGTCTCTCCATGGCTCTCAGAGTTACGAAGCGGGTCTCTGGGAACGTCGCTGCCTTCTCTGTTAGCGTTGATGAGGAGAAGTCGTGCGCTCTTCTGAATCGTCTCCTGGAGATCAGGTGAAAATCGGCAGTACCACGTCCGCCAGAGTGTTGATTGATCGGGAAGCGTCTCAAAGCCAAGCTGCTGTTGGATCACTGGCTGGTCTTTGAGATACTCAAGGAGTGCTGTTTCGTTATCCCAGCCGTAGGCTTCCTTTAGCAGAAATGCTCGTGTCAGCGTTCGCATTTCGTACGTTGCTGGCTCGTCGTACTGATCATGCGGAGTTAGATCAGCGTATTGCATCGGGAGTTCACAAATGAACTCATCAACCGAATTGTGGGCTTCGTGAGCAAACCAGACCGATGCGACAGTCCCAATATCTTCTTCGAGTGCCCCGAGCGAACTCCGGTCGTACAACCCTGTCATGTCGTACGCTGGCCACTCTTGATACGAATCCGTTGCAATCGTTCGAAAGACATCGCGTCGCGAAGCCTGCGTTGAGGCCATTGGGCGAACGCTGCTGACTCGAACGCAAGAGCATATCTATCCTGCTCAGTACAGGTGAAGCACAAAACAGTCAGTGAGGAATTTGAGTAGCACAGTTGAAGCTAACAAAACTTATGGGGAGGTGCAAAGAACTTGACAGTGTGTCATCTAAAGAACGTTCATTGCTGATTCCGAGTCTGGTTTATCTTGGTGCCACTATACTAATCGGAATCCCAGCAATAATCGCTTCACTATCGGTTTTGACCCATCTCTCCGCTGTAGTACTCAATACCGTAGGGATTGAACAAATACCGTCGGTCGGCGGTATCTTGTTGCTCGCGGTATCAGTCCTGATTGGTCTTCAGTTAGCCGTTGAAGCCGCTGCTGTTCAATTAGGTGGGATTGAAGCATTAGGAAGAGGGTCTTCGCGTGCTACCCTCGCTCGATATGGGTTCCTAACCCTGTGCGTGTTCATCACGCTGGCAGCCGTTACGTGGGCAGGTCTTTCCGCAGTAGTAGGCGGATATGGGTGGAGCATTATTGTACTTGGACTGCTGGTCGGGTGTGCTGGGTTCATTGTTCTCTATAGGAGTACACACGCCTTCCTCACAGGATTCCGTGGCAGCGAGGTATAAGCCTCTCTACGTAACGCGTGTTCGTCTACGAGCGCAATAGTACTCGAGAGTAACAGCCGCTACGTACAGGCGAACTACGTAACAATGACTGCTTCCCATTGTAAATGCTCTATATGATTAGTTATAATTGCATAATCTATACTCTCGCCAACCTATAGAATACGTCAGAATATATTATATTAATACATTTATCAACACATCTAATGGATACTACCATAGTTACATGACACAAAGCAATTCATTTGAACGATGGACTAAAAATATGGGACGGCTCAGTACGCTCTTCTGATGGGAGTCGGATTTCTCATCATATGGTGTATCTTATGGCTTTTTTTCGGTGAAAGCCCTCTTTCAGAATCTTTGCGATTAGGAGTAATCGGAGCCCTCGGGTTTTCTGTCATCACCTATTTCTTAAATAAGCGTTGACTATCATCCGTATTTTATTTTATTAAATAATATTGCTATCCTGATGCCTCTTTGGATGTCTACACCGTTTAGTGTGCATATCTATGTGACAATCACTGCTCCTCACCGCAGACTGCCTCGAGAAGACGTGATATTCTGTATAGGAGATGGAGGTAACATTACTGAGCATTTATGCGAGAACATGAAGTAGTGCTCCGACTGAGCAAAGTATCGCACCAATAGCAGCAATTTCAACGCTCTGCCATTCTGTGAGTTTCGAGGGCTCTTTTATGAAGAGAGCATATCCAGTCTGAGCAAGAATAGCAAGAGCACCGACAGCCATCAGTGAAGTTCCGAGGCTAATTCCCTGCGAGAGAATCTCGCTAAATCCTACAATTCCAACACTAAGGCCAATGATTCCCATTAAGAGATGATAGAGATACCACTGATCCATATGACTTTTATTTGAAGCAAAAATGTAAATATCTATCTAATATTCCACTACTAGGTTCGTAGCTCTACGTAACGCGTGTTCGTCTATGAGCGCAACAGTACTCAAGAGTAACAGCCGCTACGTACAGGTCACTCAGACACCGGATACCGCAGATAGAACTGTTCCGATGAGAGTCAGACAGACGGCAGCAACTAACAGCAGGAGGCCGATGGCAGGGACGGTAAACTCCTCCGGGTCTGTTCGTAGTGAATTGTAGCCCGCAGTGACAAGCATTCCACCGCCACCGATCGCTGTGAGCAGTATCGGGATGCTCCGGTCACCAGCAATGAGCGATCCTACCGCCGGCCCTCCGAGCAAAACTCCAAGCACGGCGATTGAGCCGGTGTAAATGTATAGATCCTCCATAGGCGACGTAACAACACACGACCACTTGTAATTTGGATACCGATGTTCTCCTTTTGCTACGTTCGCACTGTCTCTGTATCGGCTCTTTCGGTGAAGACTCGTCGAAACGAAGTGGCGAAACGGGTGACGATTCCATATGCATTGGAGAACGTGCCGTGTTGACTCGATGGAAACGCTGCTACTCCATGAGGGCGTAAACCAAGCATGGGGCGCAAGAGACCGACCG
>NZ_JAAVUO010000051.1:0-21616 GCF_012163165.1 Natronococcus sp. JC468 | reverse complement strand
TCTTCACGAAGTCAGAACCGGTACGCTCCTCCAGCCTTCGCGGTCTTCCTGATCGAATCAGCAACTACTGTTTAGTGGTGGGAGGATGTCAAGATGCGAGACGTCGACCGCGCTCGCGAGGCGATCGCTGCCGTCGGCGACGATCTCTCCGACACCCTCGAGCACGACTGACCGATTCTCGAGCGACCGGGCAAGCACCCCGAGCGCGCTCGTCGAGAACGGGTTCCGCGCTCGACCTTCCCGTCCCGACGGTGGCCGCTTAGCCACCGGCTAGGTCCCCCTTGGGTTCTCGTTAGATCCCCCAGCGGGCGCCGTCGTCTCCCTCGAGTCCGCACCGGCGTCGTCGGACGACCGCCTCGAGAGCGAACCGCGTACGCGCGATATGCCGAGTCGCTGTCCCGATCACGCGCCGAGACCGCGTTCGTTCACCACAGTTGTAGAATAAGCAGCGTTGATATATTCGGTCGATAGTAATGCGCCGCCCGCCGATTCGGACAGGTATGGAAAACTGGAATCGCCGCTCCGTGCTCGCGACTGGCGCGCTCTTCGCGGTCGGAACCGGGCTCGCCGCCGGGAAGCGTAAACGCACCGACGAACTGGCGTTCGTCGAGGCCGACGGCTGGTCGGCGAGCGACGGGGGGCCCGGAACGCTCGCCGTGTCTCCGCACGCTCGATCGACGCGCCCGAGACCGTCGCCTGGCGGTACGACGGCGGCCGCGAACCGGTCGTCGTCGACGGCACCGTCTACCTCGGCGGGGAGACCGTCCGCGCGCTCGACGCGGCCACCGGGTCGCTCGAGTGGGAGACCGAAATCGACGGAACGAGCCCCGATCTGGCCGTCGCGGGGGATACCGTCTACGCCGGGGGCACGGAACTCGTCGCGCTCGAGGCGGGGTCCGGGGACGTGCGGTGGTCGCGGTCGGTCGAGTCCGGCGAGGAGGTCGCCGCGCCGCTGCTCGGGTACGGGACCGCGTACGTCCTCGCGGCGGGCTCGCTGTACGCGTTCGACGCGAGCGACGGCACGCACCGCTGGGAGCTGGACGCAGTCAGCGTCAACGGACGGTCCATGCCGTTCCGGACGCACCCGTCCGGGATCGTCGCGGCGAACGGAGCGATCTGAGCGGTCCTCGAGGGAAGCGGTTCCGACGGGCTGGCCGAGCTCGACCCCGAGACCGGCGAGACCCGGTGGAGCGGCCCGGTCGACGCCGGAACGGCCGCGCTCTCGGCGACCGATCGGACGCTGCTGATCCAGAACAACAGCCACGAGGGAGTCTACGTCTTCGACGCCGAGACCAAGGAAACCGGGGAGCTCCTCAGTGACGCCTACGTCACCGCCGCCGCCGACGGCGTCGCGGTCACGCAGGGCCGCTACCGGGTCGGAGCGACCGCGATCGGCGGGTCGGACGCGACCGCGGAGTGGAGCCACGAGGGCGCGTACACCCACGGGTTGCCAGTGATCGCCGGGGATACCGTCGTCGTCACGCACTCGACCCCGGGCCCCGAGACGGACGATGCCGTCGTCGGCTTCGACCTCGAGGACGGCGACGAGCGGTGGCGCTTCATGTTCGACGACGGCGAGAACTGGAACGACGGCGCCGACGCCGACTACCTCGTCGTCGAGAACGACGCGATCTACGTTCCCCGTGGCACCGACCTCGTCGCGATTCGGCCGGACGACTGGGAGAAAGCCGAGCCCGAAGACGAGACCGAGACCGATCAGGAGGACTCGAGCGATGGGGAGGGGAGCGACGACTCCGA
This sequence comes from Natronococcus sp. JC468, assembly GCF_012163165.1. Taxonomy (NCBI): domain Archaea; kingdom Methanobacteriati; phylum Methanobacteriota; class Halobacteria; order Halobacteriales; family Natrialbaceae; genus Natronococcus; species Natronococcus sp. JC468. The sequence continues at coordinate 19,858 of NZ_JAAVUO010000051.1, read as the reverse complement.
CGAGGGCGACGGAAACTCGAGCGACGACGGCACGGACGACGACACGATCGACGGCTCCGAGGGTACCGGGAACGACACCGAAAACGAACGCGGCGACGAGAACGGATCGAGCGACGGAAACGGGACGGACGACGACGCGGGCGAGACCGGTAGCGACGGGGACGCCGACGGCACGCCCGGCTTTACGGTCGGCGCCGGGGCCGCCGGCGGCGCGCTCGGCCTCGAGTGGCTGCGCCGACGCGGACGCGCCGGGGACGACCTCGAGGAGTGATCGGCCTCTCGGACGCGGCGACGAGGTCGCTGCTCCCGATCTCGAGGCCGAACGCGGGTCTCAGTCGTGTACCGAGTCGGCGTTCGCCGACGCCGGGACCTCGCCGTCGTCGATCCCGTCCGCGTCCGCAGCAGTCGATTCGTCGTCGCGCTCCGGGAAGTAACACGCCGCCCGGTGACCCTCGTCGCCGGTTTCCTCGATACCCGGTTCGGCCTCCCGGCAGGTGTCTCGAGCCTTCGGACATCGCGGCGCGAACGCACAGCCCGACGGCAGATCGACCGGGTCCGGCGGCTCCCCGTCGAGCAGGACGCGCGTCCGATCGGCTGTCGGATCCTTTTCGGGCGCGGCCGAAAGCAGCGACGCCGTGTAGGGATGCTTCGGCTGGGTCGCGATACGGTCGACCTCTCCTTTCTCGATAACTCGGCCCAGATACATGATCGCCAGCCGATCCGAGACCTGCATCAGACTCGCCAGATCGTGGGAGATGTAGACGATCCCGATGTCTTCCGTATCGGCCAACCCCCGAAGCAGATTCAGCAGGTTGACCTTCAGCGAGACGTCGAGCATCGACGCGGGCTCGTCGCAGATGAGGAAATCCGGGTCGAGGACGAGCGCCTTCGCGACCGCGACGCGCTGGCGTTGGCCCCCCGAGAGTTCGTGGGGGTACTGATCGAGGAACGATTCGGCGGGCGTTAACCCCACCTTCTCGAGCGTCTCCACGATCGCTCGCTCCGTCTCGTCGGTGCGGTAGTCGTGGATCGTCAGCGGTTCGCCGACGAGCTTCCGAACCGTCTGGCGGGGGTTCAGCGAATCGAACGGGTCCTGGAAGACGATCTGGACCTTGCGCCGGAACTCCTGTAGATTCCCGTTCTGATAGTGTTCGTAGGGCTCCCCGTCGAACGCCAGTTCGCCGTCGGTCGGATCCTCGAGCAGGGCGATCGTCTCGCCGAGCGTGGACTTTCCGCAGCCGCTCTCGCCGGCGACCCCGAGGATCTCCGATCGACGGACCGACAGCGAAACGCCGTCGACCGCCTTCACGTAGTCGGGGTCCTCGCCGCGGATCTTGCTCAGCAGCGATCGGCTCTGCTCGTAGTGTTTTTTCAGGCCGTCCGTCTCGAGGACGATTTCACCGCGATCGGAATCGGCGCTGCCGTCGTCGGGGATGCCCCACGTCTCCGGGTCGTCGGCCGCCTGTCGCATCTGTGCGGCCTCTTTGACGCGGTGGCAGGCCGAGCGGTGGTTCCGATTGGGGAGAGCAACCGGATCGGGGTGGGACGTCGCACACTCGTCGGTGGCGAACGGACAGCGATCCCGGAACACGCAGGACGTCGGCTCGCCGTTCAGGTTCGGCGGCGAGCCCGGGATCGCGACGGGGTCTTCGTCTTCCTCGTCGATCTCCGGGAACGAGTTCTTCAACCCCATCGTGTAGGGGTTGGTTGGATTGACCAGCACGTTGTCGACGCTACCCTGTTCCATGACCGTTCCGCCGTAGAGGATCGACAGCTCGTCGCAGGTCTCGGCGATGACGCCGATCTCGTGGGTGATCAGCAACAGGGAGCTGTCCATCCGTTCCTGAATCTCGAGGATTTTGTCGATGATCTTGTCCTGGACGATGACGTCCAGCCCGGTCGTCGGCTCGTCGGCGATGATCAGGTCCGGCTCGAGAGCCAGCGCCATCGCGATGGTGACCCGCTGGCGCATCCCGCCGGAGAACTCGTGGGGGTAGTCGTCGATCCGGTCCGGGTCGAGGCCGACGATCTCGAACAGTTCCCGGACGCGGTCGCGGGCCTTCGCGTCCGTAACGTTGCGGTGCGTGTGGATCGCCTGCGCGATCTGATCGCCGGTCGACATCACGGGGTCGAGCGAGTCCATCGCGCTCTGGGGGATGTAGGCGATGTCCTCCCAGAGGACGTCCCGTCGCTCGGCTTCCGAGAGGGCGGTGAGGTCCGTCCCCTTGAACTCGATCGTTCCGCGTTCGACGGTGCCGTTCCCCGGGAGCAGTCCCAGCAGCGCCTCCGCGACGGTGGATTTCCCGGACCCGGACTCGCCGGCGAGGCCGTAGTTGACGCCCTCGTCGATACTGAACGAGACGTCGTTGACCGCGTGGACTGTTTCGTCGTCGGTCGCGTACGTGACTTTGAGATCTTCGACGTTGAGTAGCGTCATTGGTCGGTCTGAATTTCGGGGTTGATGACTTCCTCGTAGGCTCGTCCGATGAGGAACACCGAGGTGGTTATCGCGGCGATACCGAGGGCCGGCGGGAGCACCCACCACCACGCGACGCGCATGTTGCCCGACTCGAACACCTGCCGGAGCATCCGGCCCCAGCTGGTCATCGTCGGATCGCCGAACCCGAGAAACGCCAGACTCGCCTGCGCAGCGATCGCCCAGGCGACGCCGTACGCGGTGTAGAGAAAGCCGATCGGCAACACGTTCGGCGCGACGTGGTACAGCATCGTCCGCAGGTTGCTCGCGCCGCTGGCTCGAGCGGATCTGACGAAGGTTCGTTCGCGGACCGACAACACCTCGGAGCGGACGACTCGCGCCGGCATCTTCCAGAGGAAGACGACGATAATCGCCGTGATCAGCCAGATGTTCGGCGTCATGAAGGTGAGCAACAGCAGCGCCATCGGCATGAACGGCAGGGAAAACGTCAGGTCGGTCAGGCGCATCAGGATCTCGTCGACCCACCCGCCGTAGTAGCCGCTGACCACGCCGATGGCGAAGCCGAGCGCCCCCGTTCCCAGCCCGCCGAACAGGCCGACGATGAGGGTCGGTCGGGCGCCGGCGAGGAACTGGCTCAACACGTCCTTTCCGTAGGCAGTCGTCCCGAGGAACGCGTCCGCGCTCGGCGCCGACAGCCGGAGCACGGAGCCGGCGTCGCCGCGAACCGTGTACTCGATCGGATCGTGAGGGGCCAGGAACGGCCCGAACAGCCCGAGGAACACGAACGCCGCGACGACGACCATCCCGGCGAACGCGAGCGGGTCTCGCCGGAGGAAGGCGAACTGGTCCCGAACGATCGTCCACAGCGCGTCGACGCGCTGGTACAGTTCCGCCTTCGGTTTCGTTTCGGTGCTCATGCCGAGCTCCCTCCGTTCGTCGACACCGTCGGATCGAAGTACGCGTAGAGCACGTCCGCGAGGAGGTTCGCGATGATAACCGCCAGCGCCATGATGAAGACCGCGGCCTGTACCAGCGGGTAGTCCTGCTGTTGGATGGCCAACACGAGTTCACGGCCGATTCCGGGCCAGCTGAAGACTACCTCCAGCAGGATCAACCCCTGGAAGATCATGCCCAGACGCAGCGTGAAGTACGTCAGGATGGGCAGCATCGAATTCCGGCCGGCGCGGGCCAGCTGTTCCATCTCCGAGAGCCCCTTCGCCCGGTGGAGCTTGAGGAACTCCGACCCTCGCTTTTCGACGACGCCGTTGCGGGCCAGCAAGAGGAAATCGCCGCTGTAGTACAGAACCGCGACGGTAAACGGAAGGATGTAGTGGTGGAGGAAATCCAGCGAGACGAACGTCTCGAGGTAGCCGTCCGGCGTCGCCCGTATCGAGCGCATCCCGAGTGCCGGCACTACCTCGAGGTTGTACGCGAAGACGATGATGAAGAAAATGGCCGTGATGAACACCGGCGTCGAACGCAGCAGCGTCGTCGAGATGATGCTTCCCTTCTCGAGGCCGCTTCCTCGATTCCAGCCGGCGTACATCCCCAGTGCCGAACTCAGGATCGCCGTCGTCACCAGCGCGGGCACCAGCAGGATCAGCGAGTTGATCAGCCGCGGCTCGAGGACGTCCCAGACCGGCTGACTCCGGAGAATAGAGTAACCGAACTGGAACGTCAGCAGGTTCGCCAGGTAGTTGACGTACTGTGCCCCGATCGACTGGTCGAGGCCGTACATCGCGCGGATCTCGTCGATCTGCTCCTGATTCAGGTTCCCCGAGGTCACGAGCGCCTCGAACGGGCTCCCCGGAAGCAGTCGCAGGACGACGAAGATGATCGAGACCGCGACCAGCGTCAGCAGGATCGATACCGCGAGTCGCTTGAACAGGAACCGCTGGAACTTCGTCATCGGCGATCCCTCCCGTCGGCGGCTCGGCTCGAGGTCGTCGATCGCGGCGCGGCGGTAGGCGGTTCGTTACAGCCGCATGACGTGTATTCGAACGGAACAGTGACGCGAACGGAGTTGTCCGCTCCGGATCGATTTCGTCGGTCAGTCGTGTGTATCATCGTGATTCCTCCGTCTGTGAGAAGTCGGGTTGGTCGAGTTCTTCGCGGCGCCGATGCATGTTTCCGGGCTGAATACGCTCGACGAACGCGGCCCACGCCTCGCCGTTCGGGTAGCGCAGGTTCCCGTCGTCGTCGCGCGTGTAGCCCGCTCGCTCCAAGATGCGCCGCGCCTCCTCGGGGTCGTAACTGTAGTCGCGTACGTCGGGGTTGTGCCACTGGGTGAGTGACGAGATCAGGTTCTCCCCGGGCGGCACCGTCGCCTGTCCCTGCAGGTAGTCCTCGACGAACCCGCTCGAGTCGACCGCCTTCACGAGGGCGACGCGGAACTCCTTGTCCCGGATCAGCGGACACGAGAACATGAGTTTCATGATCAGCGGCGCGTAGCTACCGGCGGACATCTTCTCGACGCCGTCGGAACCGGCCGCGCGATCGGCCTGGAGGTCCGAGAGGTTCGTCCCGACCGCGTCGATCGAACCGCTCTGTAACGACCCGATCAGCGCGTCGACGTTGCTCACGTTGAGCCAGACGACGTTGTCGACCCCGGGACCGCTCGCGGCCTGATCGCCCAGCGCCTCGGCCCGCCAGTCGTCGTCGAACATCCAGTGGCCGTCGTTGCGCGACGCCTCGAGTCGAGTTCCCTGCTCCCAGTTCTCGAATTGGAACGGACCGGTTCCGATCGGAGCGTCCGGATTGTGCTGGGACGGGTTGTCGACGGACTCCCACCGGTGTTTCGGGATGATGACGCTTCGGACGACCCGCTGGGTCATGAACGCCGCGTCGGGCTCGCTGAGGGTGAACCGTACCTCGTGGTCGCCGCGGACCTCGACCGATTCGATCGGTTCGTAAAATGGAACCTGGCTCGTCGACGCGTACTCGTCGTACAGCTCGACGGTGAACTTCACGTCCTCGGCGGTGAAGGCCTCGCCGTCGTGCCACTCGACGCCCTCGCGGAGCGAGAGTTCGACGGTCGTCTCGTCGACGAACTCGCCGTCGGTCGCCAGCGCGGGAACGACGTCGAGGTCCGGCGTCGCGTCGAACAGTCCGTCGTAGATGAACGTCAGTCGCTTCGCTTCCGCGCCGCCGGCGGCCCACGGCAGGTTCAGCGAGTTCATCGACGTCGAGACGCCCTTGACGTAGGTTCGGTTGTCCGTCTCGGGTTGGAGGTTCACCTCGGTCCAGACGAACGAATCCCCCGTGGGACCGTTCCCCGGCGTCTTCACGTACCCGGTCCACCGGTCCGTGTTCGCCGCCGTGACGATATTCGGGAACAGCGTGACGAGCGCTCCGACGTCTTCGGCGAAGATCGCCTGGGCTTGATCGACGAGTTCCTCGCGTTCGTCCCGCTCGGTGGTCCGGGCCTGCTCGGTGAGAAGCTCCTGGAGCTCCGGGTGGTAGTAGTTGTCGTAATTCGAGAGCGACTCCTCGGTTACGCGCATCAACAACGGGTTGGGATCGAGGCCCCGCTGCGGATCGGGACCCTGCGTACTCATCGAGATCGCCGCTTCGAGCCCGTTCGCCGTCCAACTCTGGGCGTAGAGCTGGTTCAGCGGGCGATCGTTGAGCTGGGTGGTGACGCCCAGATCGTTGAGCCCCCGCTGTACCATCAACGCGTGCTCGCGCATCCAGGGATCGTCTTCGCTCGAGAACTCGACGGGCAGCGACTCGAGCGCCGCGCCGGCCGTCGCGCCGTAGTCCAGCGGCGGCGACTCCGCATCGACGGTGTCCCACTCCCGCCAGTACTGCGTCTCGACGGTTTCCGGAACGCCGTCGGGCGCGTCCGGCTCGAGGCTTTGTGCCTGACCGCCGCTACAGCCCGCGAGCACGCTCGACCCGAGCGCCCCGGCGGCCGCGGCGACGTACCCACGCCGTGTGAGTCGATCACCGCCCCCGGCGACCGATCCTTCATGATTTTCTTCGGCTGTCATCCATCACCACGTTACGGGCTATCTCGGATTGGTCTATTCCCGATCGGCGCCGATAGCTATCGTTCTTGAAATGGGGTCGGATATCAGCACGACGTTCGGGACGAACGACGCGATCGTGCGAGCGAGGGAACGCCCGCGAGTTCGACCGTTCGAAGAGGTCGGTGCTCGAGTCGGTCGCTCTCCCTCCGGTAGCAGATTATCCACTGATCGGCACGCCGCCGAATACGAGGATCGCGATCACCCAGTAGGCGACGTACATCCCGCCGAGCAAGACGCCGTGCCACCGCTTTAGCTTCCCCCCGTAGAGGAAGTACGCGGCGAGGGCCGTGACGATGATCACCGAGGGGAGATGGAAGGTTAGCACGGAGCGCGAGATCTCGAGATCGCTCAAGAGCATGATGATTCCGACGTTGCCGGTGACCGAGAAGAGGACGCTCCCGATGACGTTTCCGATGCCGATCTCGGGAACGCCGCGCCGAACCGGCTCGATCGTTAGCATGACGTCCTCGAAGGTGAGAATCACCGTCAGTATGGTCGCGCCGAAGACGGTTTCCTCGACGCCGAAGCCGTCGACGACGACCTCCGAGCCCGCTTCCAGCAGCATCGACGCGAAGACGATACCCGCCAGCGCGAGGATCGAGAGCGAGAGCCAGATCCACCCGGCAGCCGAGCGACCGCTCACGAGGCGGTCCTCGGGAATCTGCGAGACCGACGACGGGAGGACGACGCCCCCGTCGGCCTGGAGCTCCTCGCCGAGTTCGGTGTTTCGGAAGACGGGAGTGTCGCGTCGATACTCGCGGACGATGATGTACGCGAACATCGCCACGAACGCGCCGAGCAACAGGAGCCCGTGAACCAGAGTTAGCGTTCCGGCGAGGACGAACGGGATCAACAGTAGCGGCGCCGCCGCGAACAGAACGACGTAGTCGGTCGGGATATCGACCGGGAACGGCCTGATGATCGCCGCGAGCGCGAGAGTCACGCCGACGATGGCTAACCCGGTGCCGAGCGCCGTCCCGAGCGCGGCCCCCTCGAGACCGCCGGCGGACAGCACGAGCGCGAGGATCGTATCGTCGAACTCGAAACCCGTGAACACGATCGCGAGCGCGAACAGCGACACTTTCAACCCGAAGGCTGTCCGGGTGAGATAGCTGATCAGTTTCTCGACGCAGACGGTCAACAGGAGTGCGCCCGCGACGAGAACGAACACCGCGCCGAGTACCCCCTGACCCTCGACGAACTCCTCGAGCGCCCCCTCGATGCCGCCTTCACCCTCTTCCTCCTCCCCCTCACCGCCCTCCTGTGCGAGGACGGGAGATATCGTCAGCGAAACGGCGAGTACCAGCACGAGTCCAACGGTGAGGATTTTGACCCAATCCATGCTGGCACACTCCACGTGGTGTGTTATTAATGCTCGATATCAGGTACGGTATCCCGTTGAACAACCGTACACGCGCCCGTCGCGTATGCGGGAACGGTCGCCGCTTCCAGTCCGGCGGCTGCGGCATTGTGCCCATCCGAGAATCGATCCCCGAGTATCCGACGGCGGGGCGCGACCCGCTCCTCGAGGAAGACTCAATCGCGCGGCCCGTAGATCAGTTCGAGCAGCGTCCGTTCGGCTGTCCGAAGCCGCTCGCTCGCCGTCGACTGGGCGACGCCGAGTTCGTCCGCGAGGTCGGTCGCGGACGCCTCGCGAGGGATATCGAAGTAGCCGTGGTCGTACGCCGTCTCGAGGACCGCCAGCTGTTCCTCGGTGAGCTTCGAGACGAGGACCTCGGTCAGGCGGCCGCTGTCGAGCGGTTCGCCGGGCTCCTCGTTTTGGCTCACTGCCAGGAGGTCGAACTCGCCGAGCGTCTCCTGGACGGCGTCGGCCATCGAACGGAACTGGTCCCAGTCGCGCGTCGTCGCCACGATCTCGAAGCCGCCGTTCTGGAGGACGATGCGGTTCGGAATCGCCTCCTGGCGCAGGATCAAGCTCAGGACGAACGGGTAGGATTCGGTGGCGAGGATCGTCAATCGACGGAGATCGAGATCCGCCGACGCGGTCGCCACGGTACTGGCGTAAAACAGCGAGGTGCCCGGGATCTCCGCGAGGATCGTCTCCGGATCGAAGTCGGCATCCGACGCGACGGTCAGGGATTCGATCCACGTGCCGTCCTCGACGTAGAACGCGTTGTCGAGCTCGATGCTCCGGGGTTCGTCCAGCTCCCGGTAGAGCTTCGCCATCACGCCCGTCGGCGCAGTCGTAAACTCGACGCGTAGAATTGGCGGTCCCCCTACGCGGACGAATCGAGCCCGATTATATATATCTCACGATGGGGTGGCCGCGGGGAAGACGGCACTCGATACTCGAGAGCCGAACGAGATGAGGTCGTGTGCGCCCTTCGGAATCTCGGCCGAGGCGACCGCGCTGTTCGTTTGAACGATTATCGCGCGAATACCGGTACTAAACAATCACATACGGTACTATTTAGGCACTATCAGTACGTGTTTCTGATCGAATGCGACAGTTAACCGAGACACCGCTCGTACGGGACGGGAAGTCGATCATTCTCGCACACGACCACGGACTCGAGCACGGGCCCGCCGCCTTCGAGGACGTTCCCGAACGGCTGGATCCGCGGACGGTGTTCGAACTGGCTACGCACGACGCCGTCACCGGGTTCGCGGTCCAGAAGGGGCTGGCGGAGACGTACTACCCGTCCTACGAGGACGACGTGAACCTGCTGGCGAAGCTCAACGGCACCAGCAGCCTCTGGATGGGCGAGCCCTACTCCCCGCAGACGTGCTCGGTGGAGTACGCCCTCGAGCTCGGCGCCGACGCCGTCGGGTACACGGTGTACCCGGGAACCAACCGCGAGACGGAGATGTTCGAGGAGTTCCGGGACGTCCAGGAGCGAGCCCGCGAACGCGACGTCTCCGTGGCCATGTGGTCGTACCCGCGCGGGCAGGCGCTGAAGGAACACCGCAAGCCGGAAGTCATCTCCTACGCGACCCGCATCGCCCTCGAGCTCGGGGCGGACATCGCGAAGGTGAAGTACCCCCGAAGCCGCCGGGCGATGGCCGACGCGGTCGCCGCGGCGGGCGACGTCAACGTCGTTCTGAGCGGCGGATCCAAAACCGACGACCGCGAGTTCCTCTCGCTGGTCGAGACGGCGATGGACGCCGGCGCCAGCGGCCTGGCGGTCGGCCGGAACGTCTGGCAGCGCGAGAACCCCGAGCGGATCCTCGACGCGCTCGAGGCGGTGGTCTTCGAGGAAGCGACGGCCGACGAGGCGCTCCCCGAGTGAGCCCGCGTCGACCCGGGGCCGTCACCGCCGGAACCGGTACTCCGCCCGACCGAAATCGATCAGAAACGATCACAGACAGATAACGATATGAACGCCGCCGCGCTAGAAGCGCACAAGCGACTCACTATGCTACCTGCAGTCAGAAAGCGCGAGATCGTCGAGTTGGTCTCCGAACGAGGGGAGTGTTCCGTCGCCGAGCTCGCGGACCGGATGGACTGTTCGAAGGCGACGATCCGCCGCGATCTCAGCGACCTCGAGGACAGGCAGCTGATCGAGCGCTCTCACGGCGGCGCGGTCCCGGTGACGACCGTCGGGAACGAACAGACCTACGGCCAGAAGGAGGTCCAAAACCTCGACGCCAAGATGCGAATCGCCGAACGGGCGGCCGAGGAAATCACCGAGAACCAGGTCGTCTTCTTCGACTCGGGATCGACGACGATGCAGGTAGCCAAGAACGCACCCGGCGACAGGTCGTTTCTCGCGGTGACGAACTCGCCGGTGCTCGCGATCGAGCTGGGCGAGCAGGCCCACGACGTGAAACTCACCGGGGGATCGCTCCGCCACGAAACCCGCGCGCTCACCGGGCCGAGCGCGGAGCGGTTCATGGAGCGAACGAACTTCGATCTGCTGTTTCTGGGGACAAACGCGATCGGGCCGTCCGAGGGGCTGATGACGCCGAACGAGGACGAAGCGCGGTTGAAATCGCTCATGATCGAGAACGCGGGTCGGGTCGTCCTCGTCTCGGACGGGTCCAAACTCGGAAAGCAGAGCTTCGTGAAGTTCGCCGAACTGACGGAGATAGACATGTTCATCACCGATACGACGCTGACCGACGAGCAGTACGAACCGTTCGAAAGCGCCGACGTGGAGGTCATCCAGGTGGTCGAGCAGTGATCCTCACGGTGACGCTCAACCCGGCGGTCGACCACACGGTCGGCGTCGACAGCCTTCCCGAACCCGGCCGGGTCGCGCGGGCCGACGACGCGCGCATCGATCCCGGGGGGAAGGGGATCAACGTCTCGAAGTACCTCGTCGAGTTAGGGACCGAGACGGTCGCGACGGGCCTCGTCGGCGACTTCCTCGGGGAGTTCATTCGAGACGGCCTGGCCGACGGACGGATCGAGAGCGATTTCGTCGGGATCGACGGACGAACTCGGCTCAACACCACGATCCTGACCGAGGACGCGGAGTTCAAGATCAACCACGCCGGACCGACGGTCTCCGAGCGCGCGATCGACGACCTGCTGGGTGCCGTCGAGCGTAACGAGCCCGATACCGTCGTCGTCGGCGGGAGTCTCCCGCCGGGTCTCGACTCCGACGCGATCGATCGGATCGCTCGAGCCGGGGAGTGGGAGACCGTCGTCGACGTCGGCGGGGACCGCCTCGCGGAGCTCGACGCGTCCTACGCGCTGTGCAAACCCAACCGCGAGGAGCTCGCGGCGGCGACGGGACAACCGACTCGCACCCTCGAGGAGTGTTACGACGCGGTCGCACACCTCCGAGAACGGGGGTACGATCGGGTCGTCGCGTCGCTGGGGGCCGACGGAGCGATCATGGCGACGCCGGACGATCGCTTCCACGCGGCGGCCCTCGAGACCGACGTCGTCGATACGGTCGGTGCCGGGGACTCGTTGCTGGCGGGGGTGCTGTCGGCACTGGACCGGGGCGCTCCGGACCGTGAGGCGCTCCGGACGGGGATGGCGGTTGCGTCGCGCGTCGTCTCCGTTCCGGGCACCGATATCCCGCCGCTCGACGACGCGGCGGGCTCGATCGATCGCGTCTCGATCTCGAGCCCCGAGGTCGGCTCCCGGTAGCCGACGACTGGTTGTGAGCGAGCGCTCGCGCAGTGTGCATACCGCTTTCGTTTTTGATCGAATACCGACGCGACCATCAAGCCGCTTTCTCCACGCGATATCCCGGTATTTTCCGTGATATTCACGCGAATATCCGATCGTAACGTGAACATCACGGATATTAATCCATACTAAACGACCAGAAAAGATCGTATTCGAAGACTACTTTGAATAATAGGTAGGATCTAGGGCAGAGCATGGCACCAGCAGACAAAGCAGAGAGCGCACTCCGGTCACACGTCACCTCGGTCAAGGAGGACGTGATGACCGGCGTGTCGTTCATGATTCCGTTCGTCACGATAGGGGGGATTTTCCTGGCCGTGGCGTTCATGGTCGCCGAACTGCCGTTCACGGAGGCGACTACCGAGACGGTGTTCGAAGCGGAGGGGAGCTTCGCGTGGTACCTGGCCGAGATCGGAAACCTCGGCCTGACGATCATGATCCCCATCCTGGGGGCCTACATCGCCTACGCGATCGCTGACAGGCCCGGACTCGCGCCCGGTTTCATCCTCTCGTGGGCGATCCAGCAGGAACAGCTCATCGAGGCCGCCGGGACTCTCGTCGGGTTCTCGGCCGACGGCGCCGTCGCCGGCTTCCTCGGCGCGCTGGTCGCCGGTCTCCTCGCCGGGCACGTCGCCCGCTGGATGAAGGGGTGGCCGGTTCACTCCGTCATCGAACCGATGATGCCGGTGCTGATAATCCCGGTACTCACCACGGCGATTCTGGCGCCGCTCGTCATCGTCGGCCTGGGGGTACCGATCGCGATCGTCGACGACGCGCTGACGACGTTCCTCCAGGGGATGGAGGGAGCGAACGCGCTCCTTCTGGGGGCGATCCTCGGCGCGATGATGGCGGCGGACATGGGCGGCCCGATCAACAAGGTCGCCTACGTGTTCGGCGCCGCTCTCGTCGGCGACCAGATCTTCGGCCCGATGGCCGCGGTGATGATCGCCGGCATGACGCCGCCGCTCGGCCTGGCGCTGTCGAACTTCATCGCGCCCCAGAAGTACTCCGCCGAAATGTACGAAAACGCCAAGGCGGCGGTTCCCCTCGGTCTGGCGTTTATCACCGAGGGCGCCATTCCCTACGCCGCGGCCGACCCGCTGCGCGTGATCCCGAGCGCCGTGATCGGCAGCGCGACCGCCGGCGCCACCGCGCTCTGGCTCGGCGTCACCATGCCCGCACCCCACGGCGGGATCTTCGTGTTCCTCCTGTCGAACAACGCGTTGCTCTTCCTCGCCTGCATCGCGCTCGGGACGATCGTTACCGCGGTCGTCGCGACGGCGATCAAACCGGACTTCGAGAAGACCGTCGCCGACGTCGAAACCGAAACGGGACCGAACGCTCAAGCGACGGCCCGGACTAACGACTAACGAATCGACGCGACCTGATCTCGACTCCACGACACACTCACCATGACCGAAACACTCAACGAAGACCGCATCGACACGCTCGCCCCGACCGACCACATCGCGCTCGATTCCGCACCCGCGGACAAGCGCGCCTGCATCGAGTACCTCCTGGACCTGCTCGTCGACGCGGGGCGCGTCGAGGACCGCGACGCGGCCCTCGAGGCGCTGCTCGCACGCGAAGAGGAGACGACCACCGGCGTCGGCATGGGAATCGGGATTCCCCACGCCCAGACCGACGCCGTCGCGGAACCGTCGGTCGCGTTCACCCGTTCGGAAACCGGCGTCGACTTCGGCTCGATGGACGACGAGCCCGCGCGCCTGATCTTCATGATCCTCGTCCCCGAGTCCGGCGCCGACGACCACCTCTCGATCCTGAGCACGCTCTCGCGAGCGCTCATGCACGACGAGACCCGCGACGCGCTCTACGACGCGGACACGCCCGCCGAGGTACAGGCCGTGCTGAAGGAGGCGGTAGCATGAGCAGCGAACGCACCGTGACGATCGTCCCCGAGGCGGGACTGCACGCCCGTCCCGCCGCGAAGTTCGTCGAAACCGTCAACGAGCACGATTCGGACGTGCGGATCGGATACGGCGACGACGAGCCGATCTCGGCGGGCAGCATGATCGCGGTGACGAGCCTCGGCGCCGAATCAGGCGAGGACGTCCGGCTGATCGCGGACGGCCCCGACGAGGAGGCGGCGCTCGACGCCCTCGAGCGCGTCCTGACTACACCCGAGGACGAACTGGCCGACGCCGAGGGCTAATCCGATGACCGAAGGCACGCTCTTCGGGACCGGTGCGACGCCGCGCTCGGGCGTCGGGACGGTCGTCTGGTACAGTCCGGACGCCGACCTTCCCGACCCCGACGAGGCGACCGCCGACCCCGAGGCCGAACGCCGACGGTTCGAGGACGCACGCGAAACCGCCCGAAGCGAACTGGAAGCCGAGCGCGAACGGACCGCCGAGCGCGTCGGCGACCAGGAGGCCGAGGTCTTCGACGCGCACCTGCAGTTCCTCGCGGACCCGCAGATCGAAGACGGCGTCGAGGGCGCGCTCGAGGACGGACTGCCCGCCGAACACGCCGTGAAGCGGGCGTTCGCCGACCCGATCGAGCAGTTCGAGGGGATGGACGGACGCACGGCCGAACGCGCCGACGACCTCCGGGACGTTCGCGATCGGCTCGTTCGGATCCTCGTCGGCGGCGACCGGGTCGACCTCGGCGACCTGCCGGAGGGGGCGGTCGTCCTGGCCGAACGGCTCACGCCGAGCGACACCGCCCAGCTCGATCCGGACCGCGTCGCCGGGTTCGCCACTGCTACGGGCGGACGGACCTCCCACGCCGCGATCTTCGCCCGGTCGCTGGCGCTTCCGGCCGTGGTCGGCGTCGGCGACGACCTGCACGACGTCGAAGAGGGCGCGACGGTCGTCGTCGACGGCGAGGACGGCGAACTCGTCGTCGAGCCGAGCGGCGAGCGCCGCGAGGCCGCACGCGAAACCCACGACGTCGAGATCCGCGAGGAGGCGGTGACGACCGCCGACGGTGCCGAGATCGAGGTCGCCGCGAACGTCGGTCAGCCGGCCGAACTCGAGGGCGCGAAGGCCCGGGGCGCCGACGGAGTCGGGCTCTACCGCACCGAGTTCCTGTTTCTCGACCGCGAAACCCCGCCCGACGAGGACGAACAGTACGAGACCTACCTCGAGGCGCTCGAGACGTTCCCGGACGGGCGCGTGGTCGTCCGGACGCTCGATATCGGCGGCGACAAGCAGATCCCCTACCTCGAGCTGCCCGAGGAGGAGAACCCGTTCCTCGGCGAGCGCGGCATCCGCCGCTCGCTCGGCCCGGACGCCGACCTCTTCGAGACGCAGCTCCGGGCGCTGCTCCGGGCGGCCGCGGACGGCGACGGGCGGCTGGCGGTCATGTTCCCGCTCGTCGCGACGCCCGAGGAGCTGACCGCCGCGCTCGAGACCGTCGACGCGGTCGCGGACGCCCTCGAGGAGGAGGGGGTCGACTACGCGATCCCCGAACTCGGCGTCATGATCGAGACGCCCGGGGCCGTCTTCACGGCGCCCGAACTCGCGGAGCGGGTCGATTTCCTCAGCATCGGGACGAACGACCTCACCCAGTACGTTATGGCCGCGGCGCGCGAAAACGAACGCGTCGCCGAGCTCCGAGATCCGCGCCACCCCGCCGTACTGCGAGCCGTCGCCCGAGCCGTCGAGGCGGCCCACGAACACGACGCCTGGATCGGGATGTGCGGGGAGATGGCCGGCGACCCCGAGCTGACCGAACTCCTCGTCGGGCTCGGGCTCGACGAGCTCAGCATGAGCGCGGTCACCGTCCCGGACGTCAAGGCCGCGGTGGAGGCGATCCACACGGACGAGGCGGCCGAGCTCGCCTCGGCGGCGCTCGAGGCCACAACCAGCGTACAGGTTACCGAACGCATCGAATCTACCACACCAGACCAATGAAACTCGTCGCAGTCACCTCCTGTCCGACCGGTATCGCACACAGCCAGATGGCAGCGGAGAACCTCGAGACGACCGCCGAGGAGCGCGGTCACGACATCAAAGTCGAGGTCCAGGGCGCGATGGGCGCCGAAAACGAGCTCACCGCTGCGGAGATCGAGGACGCCGACGCGGTCATCGTCGCCGCGGACACGGCGGTCAACCGCGACCGCTTCGAGGGCAAACCCCTCGTCAAGGGAACGGTCAAGGACGCGGTCAACGACGTCGACGGGCTGATCGAACGGGCGGTCGAGAAGGCCGAGGCCGGCGAAACCGGCGTTACCGACGTTTCCGGGGACGAAAGCGCCGAAGGGACCGAGGAGGCCGCGTCGACCTCGACGGACGATACCGACGCCGAACGCGAACAGCTCGGCGGCGACCCGTCGAAGGGACTGTTCGCCCGCATCCGGAGGCTGTTCTCGTGAGCTGGGCCGACGGAGTCGAATCCGCCGCAGAGACGAGCGCAGGTCCGACGGGACGGCGGTGGTCTCGGTGACGGACGTGCGTCCGATTCTGGACGCGCTCGCGGGGGCGACGCCTACGGTTCGCGAGCAGTTGCGGACGTCCCGCGGGAAGACCGCCGGCGAGAACCCGAGCGGCGACGCGCAGTCGGCCGCGGACCTGGAGATCGACCGCACCCTCCGCGATCGACTGGCGGCGCTCGACGGCGTCGGCACGTTCGCCAGCGAGGAGCGCGACGCCCTCGAGGACGTCGGCGAGGGGTACAGCGTCGCCGTCGATCCGCTCGACGGCTCCTCGAACCTCCGCTCGAACAACACGGTCGGCACGGTCGTCGGCGTCTACGACGGCTCGCTCCCGGCGAGCGGCCGCGAACTCGTCGCCAGCGCGTTCGTCCTGTACGGCCCGCTCGTGACGATGACCGCCGCCGTCGACGGGATCGTCACGCGGTACGTGATCGACGACGGCGAGATCGTCGATTCCGATCCCGTCAGCTTCCCCACCCAGGGCTCGATCTGCGGGTTCGCCGGTTCGACCGCCGAGTGGTCGACGCCCGTCCGCGACGTCTGGTCCGACCTCCACCGCGACGCCAAACTTCGGTACACGGGTGCGATGGTCGCCGACGTCAACCACCTCCTCGTCGACGGCGGCCTGATCGGGTACCCCGAGCGGGCGGCCAGTCCCGACGGAGACCTCAGACTCCAGTACGAGGCCAACCCGATCGCACACCTCGTCGAAACCGCGGGCGGGCGGTCCTCGACCGGTCGCGGATCGATCCTCGAGCGCGAACCCGAGGACCTCCACCAGCACACTCCCGCCTACTTCGGGAACGCCGAGCGGGTCGACGCCCTCGAGTCGGCGCTGGAGTAACGCCTCGGCTACTCGCTCGCGTCGCCGCTGTCCTCCGGAGTTCTCGGTCTCGAGCGGCGCTGACACTCCTCGAGCGTACCGGCGCCGTCCGACGATCGAAGGCTCGATACAACACTCAAAATAGTCTGAATATATTTGTACCTGATGTTCGATGGAACGGTATGAGCGATTGGAGCCGGCGATCTGTACTGGCGACGGGTGCGGCGCTCTCGACGGCGGTGCTCGGGTCGGCTCGAACCGACGACGAGGCCAGGAGCGAGGAACTTCCGGATCCCGATCTCGAGCCGAACCCGGGACTCGAGGGCGAGTGGCCCTCCCACCGCGGCGGGGCCGGACACGCCAGGTACGTGGACGGCCCCGCGTTCGACGGCGGCGCGCTCGAGGCGGCCTGGTCGGTCGACCACCACGACGAGATCGCCGTCGCGGACGGGACCGTGTACGCGACGATCAATAACGGCGTCGTCGCCCTCGAGGCGGCGGACGGCTCGCTCGTCTGGGAGAACCCCGACGTCGCGGCGACCGCGCCCTCGGTCGACGCCGAGCGCGTGTTCCTCACCGGGACGGAGGTCGTCGCGCTCGATCGGTCGAACGGGCGGTTTCGCTGGCGGACCGACTTCGGAACGGACGAGGCGGCCGCCTGGCAGACGGTCGCGTACGGCGGCGTCTACGTCGTGGTCAACGGAACCCTGTACACGCTCGAGCCCGACGACGGCTCGGTCCGGTGGGACGTCGGCTCTGTGACCGACGGGAACGGCGACGAGCACGCCTTCGCCGAGGGGACCGCGGCCGCCAACGGGGTGGTGTACGCCGCCGCCGGGAGCGTGTTGCTCGCGTACGACCCCGACACCGGCGAGGAGGTCTGGCGCCGCGAGTCCGACGGCACCGCCCGCGGTACGGCTGTCCAGGCGAACGAAACCGCCGTCGTCTCCGCGGGCGGTCCGGACGGCGATCGACGGCGCTACGACGCGCAGACGGGCGCCGTCCTCGGAACGGCGACGCCCGACTCGTCGAGCGAGGTCGCACTCGGCGAAACGGGGCTCGTCGCCGGAGCGGACGACTCCTACCGCGGTCGCTCGCTCGAGGACGGTCGAATCGACTGGACCCTCGAGGCCGAACGAGTCTACGGGCCGGCCGCCGTCGGCGGCGACGCCGCGTACGTCGTCGTCGGTGACGGCGATGACCAGCGACGGCTCGTCGCGCTCGATCTCGAGGACGGCGGCGAGCGGTGGTCGGTCGCCGAGCGCGAGGTCCCGGTCGGACCGATCCGGGCGCTCACCGCGGACGCGATCTACGTCGCTCGCGACGGCGACCTCGTCGCGCTTCGGGAACCTGCCGACGACGGTGAGGGTCGGGACGACGACGGTCGAAGCGATCGCACCGGGAGCGAGGACGACAGCAGCGACGGCGACGACACCGGGAGCGATCCGAGCGAGGGAGGATCCGAGCGCCGGAGCCGGAACCGAAACGACGACAGCGAAGCGGACGACGACGGCGGGGCGGACGACGACGGCGCCGACGCGACCGACGACACCGTGGACGACGGCGAATCCGGTGATCGAGAGGCAATCGGCGGTAACGCGACCGACGATGGCGACGGCGCCGACACTGCCGACGGGGGGACGGTCGACGGCGGGAGCGAAACGGAACCCGACTCGCGAACGGACGACGATCCCCTCGAGGACGGTGCCGAAGGGACGACGCCCTCGAGGCCGAGGAAACCGAGCGCGACGGCGCGACCGAATCGGCCGATGGTACGGAACGCGACGCCGCCGTCGCCGACGCGGGCGCCGCCGAACGGACGCCCGGCTTCACGGCGGGCGCCGGAATCGCCGGCGGCGCGCTCGGCCTCGAGTGGCTCCGGCGTCGTGCGGGCGCCGAGGGTGATCCCGACCTCGAGGAGTGACGCCGATCGGACGTCGTTCCCACCGCCGTTCAGTACGGCAGCGAAAACCGCTTCGGGTCGGAGATCGCCGAGTTGACCACGACGAACCCGGTTCTGTTCGTCAGGACCGACAGATCGACCCGCGGGTCGGCGCGGATCTCCGCCCACGCTTCGTCCATCCCGTCCGAGTAGCCGTTCACGTCGTCGAACGCGATGATCGCGTCCTCGTTCGCGAACTCGTATAGCGCGTCGAAGTACTCGAGCGTCGCGTCCTTCTGGTGGTGGCCGTCAAGAAACGCGACGTCGAAGTTCGGCGCGGTACCGTCCTGCAGGAGCACGTCCTGGAACAGCCCCTGTCGGACGGTAACCCGGTCTTCCAGACCCAGCTTCTCGATGGTTTCTCGAGCGATCCTCACCTGCGGTTCGCCGGCCTCGATAGTGGTGAGGTGGCCGCTGTCCAGCCCCGCGCCCATGTACGCGGCCGAGGTTCCGAGACACGTTCCGAACTCGACGACGCTCGGCGAGTGGTACTGCGTGAGTAGCGCCGTCAGCAGCGTTCCGTACCTCGACGGACAGTGCGGGAACTCGGAGACGGTCACGGTGCTCGAACGCCCGTCGTACACGTCCTCGGTCAACCCCTCGTCGCTCGGCCCGTGAAACGAGTACGTGACCTCGGAATCGTCGTTCTGCAGGGCGGACTTACGCTCCGCAATCCGCGCGAACGTGGCCCGCTGGTCCGCGGTGAACGAATCCCGCAGGCAGATCCGAAACCCGTCGGCGATTCTCCGTGCGGCCGGGTCGTCGACGGCCCCGATGGCCGCGACCGTTCGTCGAACCCGCAACCGCCGTAGCGGCTCGGCGAGGCGGCTTTTCACCCCGCCGGCGACCTGCCCGTACTCGTTTCGCCCGACTAACCGTTTGGCCTCGAGGAGATCGGCGTACAGACTCACGGCTCACGCGTTTCCGCCGTGTGGTTATAGAAGTGCAGGCTCAAAACCCACGACTTCACAGTAGTTGCTGAAGTGACCAAGCGACGATTGTCGTTGTCCTCGTTGTCTCGATATGGTCGAGACAACTGAGGCAACGCAGGTGACTCGCGCAGCGTCGTCACTGCTGTTTCCTGAACTTGAGTTCGGAATCGCTGCTAACACCACATAT
>NZ_JAAVUO010000050.1:0-23750 GCF_012163165.1 Natronococcus sp. JC468 | reverse complement strand
GATGACCTCATGACCGAGATCGACCATCTCTTCGTTCACTCAACAACCGAGGCTAGCGTGCAAAGCTGAGTTATGTAGTAGGGCAACAGCGTGATCAGCGTGATGAAGCCGAACCCCTCGGCGAAGCGGGCGAGATAGAGCGTCCAGAACTGAAGTCGGTCCCCGGGCACACCGGGTCTCTCGATGTCGGCGTGAAAGCTATTTCGAACCGAAACTCGCGTCTACTCGAGTTCCCGCACGACCTCAGCCGGGTTCCCGGCGACGACGACGTCCTCCGGGACGTCCCGGGTGACGACGGCGCCGCTGGCGACGACCGATCGATCGCCGACGCTGACGCCGGGGTTCAACACCGCTCGGCCGCCGATCCAGACGTCGTCCCCGACGCTGACGGGGTCGCCGTACTCGACGCCCTCGGCGCGGGCCGCGGCCTCGAGGGGGTGGGTCGCAGTGTAGACGTGAACGCCCGGTCCGAGCAGGCACCGATCGCCGAAGGTCACCGAGCGCACGTCGAGGACGACGCAGCCGAAGTTCGCGAAGAACGCGTCCCCGACGGCGATCTGATCGCCGTAGTCACACCGGAACGGGGGTTCGACGTGCGGGTCCTCGCCGACCGCGCCGAACAGTTCCCGGAGAACGAGCGCCCGACTCTCGTCGTCGCTCGCGGTTGTCCGGTTGTACAGCCGACACAGCTCCCCGGCGCGCTCGCGGGCCGCGATGAGTTCGGGGTCGGCGGGGTCGTACGCCTCGCCGTCGAGCATCTTCTCCCGTTCGCTGGCCATACGGTCGGTCGACGCGGGGAGCGGATAGGCGTCCCGATCGACGCCGGCTCGCGACGCCGTCGTCCCCCTACCGCCTCGCGAGTCGGGTCGAACACTCGCGGCAGTACCGCGCGTTCGACTCGATCGCAGCCTCGCAGGACGGACACCGGCGATCCGAACGATCGGCGCGATCGAGCGCGAGGCCGTCGGCGAGAACCTCGAGGGCGTCGCCGTTCGGCGAGACGTCGACGTCCTCGCGGTGGTGTAACTCGAGCAGCAGGGCGTCGTCGCGCAGTCGCTCGAGACCCCTGACCAGGCCGAGAAAGAGCAGCGTCGGCGCGATCGAGACGACCGCCGCGAGCGCGATCCGTCCGACGATCCCGTAGCTGGTCGGATCGTGCATACGCCAGGTACGGGGGCGAACGGAATAGCGCTACCGTCGCTCGGATTTCGAAGCACTCCCGCGTCGAGGATCGTCAGTCGCTGATGAACTTGTTGTCCCGCCAGTTGACGCCGCCCTGGCTCGAGCTGTGGTCCCGGGGGCCCTCGACGACCTCGATGTCGGCGGGCCGGGGTTCGCCCTCGACGATCCGGGTCGCCTCGAGCTCGCCGTCGAACTCGGCAATTGCGGTCAGGGTGCCCTTCTCGGCGGCCTCGGCGATCTCACAGAGGACGAGGAACATCTCGTACTGCAGCAGCGAGTTCTGGAGGACGGTCTCGCGGTCGCCCTTGAACGCGGCGTACTCGACGAGCTCGGATTCGATCTCCTCCTCCTCGTCCTCGTCCCAGCGAAACGAGTTGTGGCGCTCGTCGGGGTCCTCCTCGTAGACCCGGTTCTCGGTGACGCTGGCCTTGAGCTGGGCCGTCGGGGTGTACTTACTTACCGATTCGTCCTCAGCGACGGCCTTCAGGATCAGCGTGTTGTTTCGTCGCGTGATCTCGACGTCCGAGACGCCGTCGGGAAACGTCGCCTCGTCGATGTGGTCGTGGAGATCTTCGAGGGGCAGTTCGAGGGTCGAGTGGAGCCGATAAACGTGTCTGGATTCCTCTGTGGACATAGTGGGAAGGTGTGGAGCGGTCGTTGGCGTATAATACGGTCGCGTGGCTTATATGACCTGCTATTAAATTCGGTTCTGAAGCGAGCGAATGAATTCAAAGCGGCCACGCCGCGAGTTATTCCGCCGCGAGGGTTTCCTCGAGTTCGCCCCGTTCCTCGAGTTCCGCGAGGATGTCAGATCCGCCGACGAACTCGCCGTCGACGTACGTCTGCGGGATCGTCTCCCAGCCGCTGCGGTCCTCGAGGGCCGCGCGGAACTCGTCGAGCGAGTCGAGAACGTCGACGGTCTCGTACTCGTCGCGGTACTGGTCGATCAGTCCGAGCGCGCGCCGCGAGTAGCCACACTGGGGCATTAGCTGGGTCCCCTTCATGAAGAGGACGACCTCGTTGTCCTCGATCGTCTCGGCGACCTGCTCGTCGACTTCGTCCTGGTCGAGCCCCTGGTTCGGTGGGAAGTCCATACTCGGGGTACGGTCGTGAGCGGGATAGACCTTACGTCCCCGGACCCACGGGACCGCACTGCGAACGGGGAGTCGTTTCAGTCGGCCGCGCTCGAGGTCGCCACCACGTCGAGTTTCTCGGCGGCGTACCCGAAGACGTCGCGGTAGCCGTACGAGGACATGAGCACGGGGTAGAAGGATTCGGTGGCGACCTGGACGTCGCCGTCGGCGGCGGCGAAGGGGTCGCCCGGCTCGATCTCGGTGAAGTTGTCGACGAAGACCTCGTAGCTGTCGGCCTCGCCCTTCGGAATCGAATCGACCAGCCGGTACACCGGGAGGTCGCGACCGACGGTGTCTCCGGGTAGGGCGCCGACGGCGGTCAGAAACGCCCGCGTGAGTCGGTCAGCGTTCTGGGCGGCCGTCTCCGAACCCTGCAGCCCGCACTCGACCTCGACGGTGTTGATCTCGGAGAACAGCCGTCCCTCGGCGAACTCGCTGGTCTCGACCATCGCCTGGACGGGCAACTGGGGGCAGATCGACTTCGCCCGCTCGTTGATCTCGTTGACGATCGCGAACGGTTCGGCGTGGCTCTGCGTGGAGTGCATCGAGAACGTGAAACAGCCCGACAGCTCGTCGACGAGCTCGTCGGCGAGTCGTCCCTCGTGGGTCTTCGCGTCCGGATCGCCCGGGAACGCCCGGTTGAGATCCTCGTCGACGAACCGCACCCGCCGCTCGAGGGCCGCCTCGTTGGCGACCACGAGTTTGACGGGACGCTCGACGGACGGGTTCTCGTCGAGCAACCGCTCGACGGCGCGAACCCCACAGGGCTCGTCGCCGTGAATTCCTCCGACGACCGCTATCTCGGGCGTTCCGGTCCCGAGCTGTGCAACTTTCATTACCAGTCGTAGGAACTTCGGCTTCAAATGCGATTCGGTCCGATACCGGGCGGAACGGCCCGGCGACCGACTCCGTCTCAGGGACCCTCCTCGAGCGAGGCCGCGAACTCCCGATCGATCTCCCGCGCAGTCGGTCGCTCGCCGTCCAGCGGGATCCGCCAGCCGTCGATCGCGGTCGGCTCCTCGAGGGCCGTTCGCAGCGCGTCCCGGACCTCGCGGACGTCGACGCCGTAGTAGTCGTCGGGGATCCCCTCGAGGTACTGCAGGGCCGTCCGAAACAGGCTCTCCATCCCGCCGTCGTCCTCGAAGTCCGCGCGCTTGAAGGCGCCGGCGGCGACCTGGACCATCCCGTGGAGGAAGGCGCTCTCGGTCGTCCCGCGGCCGTAGTTGTACCACTCGAGTTCGAAGCAGTCGTGGGACTCGTGGAACGCGCCGTTGTTGAACAGCCGCACGCCGTGGACGACGGCCCGCCGGAGCGTGCCGTGTTCCCAGCCGTTGGACTCCCCGCGGTCGGGATCCCAGCCCGTCGGCTCGCCCGAGGTCGGCGGCGCAACGGAGTAGTCGCGCGTGTGGTCGGTCATCCCTGGGCGACGGCTCGAAGCGAGTCGGCGAACGGTACCATACCGTCCCGTTCGGGCTCGAGAGTCCCGTGCGTTTCGCCCGCGGCTTCGATCGCCGCGAACCGGGTCGGCGCGGCGAGCGCTCGAGCGACGGACGGATCGGCGGGCGCGAACTCGCGCCCAGAACGCTTATTCCGGGCGGGAAGCGATCCCGGATCGATGAAACACCCCGACGGAAGCTGCCTGCGCTGTGGCGGCCGGCTCTTCGGACACGCCGACAGCGGCTACGCCTGTCACAACTGCGACACGCGACACCTCCTCGAGCCCGGACCCGGACCAGAGAGCGGGGGCTCGAGCTCCCGGCGCCGGGACCCGGACGCGGCCGAGGGTGACGACCCGTCGCTCACTCGATGAGCGGGAGGAACACGCCGAAGATCCAGACCGAGAAGAACCCGACGACGAACCCGAGGCCCTCGGCGTAGGTAAACAGCGTCTCCTCCCACGCCGGGAGCCCGCCGAGGACCGCGTGACCGAGCAGTTCGCCGCTCGCACCCAGGACGAGCAGCCCGAGGCCGAGCAGGAACCCCGACTTGGCCATGAAGGCGTAATCTCGAGTGCCGTACCGACCCATAGCCGACCCTTTCCCCGTCCCGTTATAGGTTTGTTCGTTCGAGCCGTCGCCGAAACGCCGGCACGGTCGGGACGAGCGTCGGCACCGGAGAGCCGAAACCGCAGAGTATTCATACGGTAGCCCCGAACCGTCGACCGCGTGCGAGGGTAGCCAAGCGGTCAACGGCGGCGGACTCAAGATCCGCTCGTGTAGACGTTCGTGGGTTCGATTCCCTCCCCTCGCACTGGCAATCAGTGCGGCAAGAGCGAGCCTCTTGCCCTCGCAAAGCTTCTCGCGACCGACGACCCGCGAGCGACGGCTCCGCGCCGATCCGAAACGCGACCCCTTTTTGACGCCGGCCCGCCGACACCGTGTCATGAGCGACTCGAACGAACTCGAGCGACGCGCCGACACCGCCGTGCGAGCGGCTCGAGCGGGCGCCGCGATCGCCGGCGAGGCGTTTCGCACGACCCTGGACGTCGAGACGAAAGCCGGGAAGACCGACGTCGTCACTCGGGCCGACCGCGAGGCCCAGGTCGCGGTGATCGAGGCGATCCGCGAGACCTACCCCGACGACCCCGTCGTCGGCGAGGAGGACGACGCGCTGAAGGCGGTTCCCGAGTCGGGGCCGGCCTGGATCGTCGACCCCATCGACGGGACGAGCAACTTCGTTCGGGGGATCCGATCGTTCGCCACCGCCGTCGCCGCGGTCGTCGACGGCGAACCCGTCGGCGCCGCAATCGTGTGCCCGGCCCTCGAGGACGAGTACCGGAGCGGTCCCGGCGGGGCGTTCCGGAACGACGAGGCGCTCGCGGTCAGCGACTGCGCCGACCCCGAGGCTGCGACCGTCTCGCCGACGTTCTGGTGGAGCCGCGAGCGACGCGACGAGTTCGCCGCCCTGAACCGCGAGCTCGGCGACCGGTTCGGGGACGTGCGACGGTTCGGCTGCGCCCAGCTCGGGCTCGCGATGGTCGCCTCGGGCGCGCTCGAGGGGATCACCACGAACCTGCGGGCGAACCCGTGGGACACCGTCGCCGGGGTCCACGCGATCCGGGAGGCCGGGGGGCGGGTGACCGACCTCGAGGGCGAGCGCTGGCGCCACGACAGCGACGGGCTCGTCGCCTCGAACGGCGCGATCCACGCGGAGCTGCTCGAGGCCGCACGCGGAATCGACGCGTAGGCTGGCGGTTTTCTCGGAGTGGAAACCGGAAACGGTAAGCGGTCGCTCCAACGGGTATCGGTTATGGACGAGTACATCGAGCGGTACGGGGCCATTCGGATCTGGGCCGCGGCCGTCACCGTGCTCGCTGTCGCCGTCGTCGCCCTCGCGGCGGCGTTTCCACAGCGAGTGTACGTCGATCTCATCTGGCAGTACTACTGGGGGCCGGTCGTCGCCGACGCCCACGGCTGGAGCTGCGTCGCGTGGGCCGACGGCGCCCAGGTGCCCTGTACCGAGGTCGGCCTCGACGCCGGGCCGACCGCCGAGCCCGGCTACACGGCCGTCTCCTACGCGGGCTACATCCCGACGCTTCTGCTGTTGTTGGTCGGGATCTACTTCCTGATCGACTGGCTGGACCTCGAGCGCTACCGGGCGGGCTTTTTCGCGCTGTTCCCGTTCATGCTGTTCGGCGGCGCGCTGCGGGTCGTCGAGGACACCAGCGTGGCGGCCTACCGCGAGACGGGCGAACTCGTCCTCGAGCTCCCCTGGATCGGGTTCCTGATCAGCCCGCTGATCTACTTCACCGTCTTCCTGGTCGCGCTCGGCGCGATCGTCGCCGCGGTCTGGCTCGAGCGCAACGACTACGTCTCGGGCTACGAGTACCCGCTGGTCGGCATCGGGGCGGTCGCGCTCGCCGCGACCCTCGCGTTCCTGGGGTACACCGCCGCGACCGAGCAGTACGCCGTGTTCCGTCCGCTGATCCCGACGATCGTGCTCGGGGCGGCGACCGTCTCGACCGCGGCGGTCTGGCTCGGCATCGAACGCTTCGCGCCCGGGCTGAACCGCGGCACCGGGTACATGGGGATCGTCATCATCTGGGCCCACGCCGTCGACGGCTTCGCGAACCAGCTGATGCTCGACTGGTCGCACCTCTGGGGGATGACCTACACGCCGAAACACCCCGTCAACGAGGCGATCGTCACCTACACCGCGGCGCTGCTCCCCGAGAGCGCCGAGGTTATCGGTAGCGCGTGGCCCTTCGCTCTCCTGAAACTCGCCGCGCCCGTCTTTATCATCTGGCTCTTCAACGAGGAGATCTTCGAGGAGAGCCCGCGGTTCGCGTACCTGCTGTTGGTCGCCGTCGTCGCCGTCGGGCTCGGGCCCGGCACCCGCGACATGCTCCGGGCGACCTTCGGCGTCTAACCGCCCTCCCTCGAGTCGACGCGCCGTCGTTCCGTTTCCCGTTCCGCCGACGAGCGAGAGCCACGAGTCGACGGTCGCGAGGGTCCGGTAGCTCGATCGTCCCTCGTCCGCGGCGGACCGGGAACGACTTACGGGCTCGGGATCCAAGAGCGGAGTATGACGGAGGATTCGCCCGCGGACGCGGGCTGGTTCGCGGGGCTCGACCCCGAGGACGGCGAGGCGCTCGCCGCCTCGATCGCGGACGGGTCGGCCCCCGAGCCCGCCGACTGGCCGGCGCGGGCCGTCGAGACGGGCTTCGCGAGCGACGACGAGGAGTACTACGACCGACTCGAGGCGGCGACGACGGCCGCAACCCGCGAGGCCGTCGAGCGCGCCGAGCGGGCCGACGACCGACAGCTCGTCCACGCGGTGCGGACGATGGACGACTGTACGCGCACGGCCAACGAGCTCGCCGAGCGCCTCGCCGAGTGGGCCGGGACGATCGACCCCGACGCGGGCGCGGGCGTCGACTACGCTCGCGAACTCGCGGGGGACGAGGGACGCGTCGACCACCCCCGCGTCCGCTCGCTCGCCGAGCGGATCGCCGCGCTGGCCGACGAGGCCGAGGACTTGCGGGAGTTCGTCGAGCGCGAGACGCCGACCGTCGCGCCGAACCTCGCGGCGCTTGCCGGCCCCGTGCTGGCGGCCCGGCTGATCTCGCTGGCCGGCGGCCTCGAGAACCTGGCGAAGAAACCCAGCGGAACCGTGCAGGTGCTCGGCGCCGAGGACGCCCTCTTCGCCCACCTCCGGGGCCACGCCTCCTCCCCGAAACACGGGATCATCTACACCCACGACGCGGTGCGGGGCACCCACCCCGACGAGCGGGGGTCCGCAGCCCGCGCGGTCGCGGGCAAACTGGCCATCGCGGCCCGCGTCGATCACTACTCGGGTGAGCGCAAGCCCGAACTCGAGGCCGAACTCGAGGAGCGCATCGAGACGATCCAGGCTCGAACCGCCGACGGCGAGGCCGACGGGAACGGGGGTGACGGCGAGTGAGCGACCTTCCCGCGGGCGTCGAGCGCCGTCGGTTCGACGGCGACGAACGGCTCGCGACGCGGGGCGAGCCCGTCTACGGCGAGCCGACCGACGGCGAGTGGCGCGCCTGGAACCCGAACCGATCGAAGCTCGGCGCGATGCTCGCCCTCGGCATGGAGACGGGGCTCGAGGGCGGCGACGACGAGACGGTGCTGTACCTCGGCGCCGCCAGCGGTACGACGGTCAGCCACGTCGCCGACGTCGCGGGACCGACCTACGCCGTCGAGTTCGCCGCCCGGCCCGTCCGGGACCTGCTCGAGGCCGCCGACTCCCGGCCCCGCCTCTTTCCGCTGCTCAAGGACGCCCGCAAGCCCGAGACCTACGCCCACGTCGTCGAGCGCGACGTCGACGTCCTCGTCCAGGACGTCGCGACGCGGGGCCAGGCACGGGTCGCCCTCGAGAACCGCCGTTTTCTCGCCGACGACGGCCGTCTGCTGCTCGCGGTCAAGGCCAGAAGCGAGGACGTCACCCGCGAGCCCGCGGCCGTCTTCGCCGACGTCCGCGAGGAGCTGGCCGAGGGGTACGAACTCCTCGAGACGCGGCGGCTCGACGACTACCACGCCGACCACCTCGGGATCGTCGCGCGACCGCTGTAGTCCGGGAATCACGACGGGCGTTCGCGGTGGCGTCGACCGCTCTCCTCGCGAACACCTATATGACAATCTGTCATATCGTACCGTGGTATGTCCGAACATCCTACTATTGGCGACACCCTCGAGCAGACCGTCGCCCGGTACCCCGATCGGGACGCGATCGTCTACCCGCGGAAGGACCAGCGCTGGACCTACGCGGCGTTCGACGAGCGAGTAAATCGGCTGGCGAACGCCCTGCGCGAGGCCGGGATCGAGAAGGGGGATCGGGTCGCGACCGTCCTCCGGAACGGCTCGGAGATGGCGCTCACCGTCTACGCCTGCGCGAAGATCGGGGCCGTCTTCACCCCGCTGAACTTCCGGCTCCCGGCCGGCGAGATCGAGTACATCGTCGACGACGCCGGCGCGAAACTGGTGCTATTCGAGTCCGCGACCGAAAAGGCGGTCGCGGGCGCTCGGTCCGCCCTCGAGACCGTCGAGGAGTATCTCTTCGTCGACGACGACGCTCCCGACTACGCGCGGGGATTCTACGACCTGCTCGAGTCGGGCTCGAGCGAGCGACCCGACGTACCCGTCACGGAGGACGACGTCTACGCGTTCATCTACACGTCGGGGACGACGGGCCGTCCGAAGGGCGTCGTCCACGAACACCGGAGCATGGTCGAGCACAGCCTGCTGTGTATCGCGGAACTGGGCCTCACCCGCGACGACGTCGGCCTGTCGGTGATGCCGCTGTACCACTGCGCGGAGCTCCACTGTAGCCTCTTCCCCCGTATCCACCGGGGTGCGACGACCGTTATCAACCACGAGTTCGATCCGGAGACGGCCCTCGAGGCGATCGAGACCCACGGCGTGACGACCCTCTTCGCCGCGCCGACGGCCTGGAACGGTCTCTCACTGACCGCCGCCGAGGCGGACGTCGACGTCTCCTCGCTCCGGATCGGCCTGTACGGGGCGGCCCCGATGCCCGAGCAGGTGCTGGACAACTGCATGGAGCACCTCTGTGACGACTACGTCCAGGCCTACGGCATGACCGAGATCGGTCCCGCCGGCGTCTTCCAGTCGCCGGAAGACCAGCGCTCGAAGCAGGGGTGTGCCGGCCTCCCCGCGCTCAATCACGAACTGCGCGTGGTCGACCCCGGCGCGGACCCCGACGGCGAGGTCGACGACGGCGAGGTCAGCGAAGTTCTGATCGCGAGTCCGTGCGCGATGCGGGAGTACTGGAACCGGCCGGAGGCGACCGCCCGATCGCTTCGCGAGGCCGACGGCGCGACGTGGTACTACACCGGCGACCTAGGCTAT
The DNA here is from genome assembly GCF_012163165.1 of Natronococcus sp. JC468. Classification (NCBI taxonomy): domain Archaea; kingdom Methanobacteriati; phylum Methanobacteriota; class Halobacteria; order Halobacteriales; family Natrialbaceae; genus Natronococcus; species Natronococcus sp. JC468. The sequence continues at coordinate 14,101 of NZ_JAAVUO010000050.1, read as the reverse complement.
CGCGACGACGACGGCTACCTCTACGTCGTCGACCGCAAGGACGACATGATCGTCTCCGGGGGCGAGAACGTCTACCCCGCCGAGGTCGAGGACGTCCTGTTCGCTCACGACGGCGTCGAGGAGGCGGCCGTCGTCGGCGAACCGGACGACGAGTGGGGCGAGCGGGTCGTCGCCTACGTCGTCGCCGACGGCGTCCCCGCGGCGGAGCTGGACGCGTTCGTCCGCGAGAGCGACCGCCTCGCGGACTTCAAGCGTCCGCGAACGTACTACTTCGTCGACGAACTCCCCAAGAACCCCAGCGGCAAGGTCCAGAAGTTTAAACTCCGGGAGGACGAGGCCGACCTCGAGCCGGAGGCCGACCCCGTCGCGTGAACCGCCTTGAGGTCACGCGGGCCGAAACGTCGTTCGTTCGCGAACGGCTCTCACGGACTCTGTCATAAAGCGCGCCCCGAACCCGTTTTGCGGGTATTGCGAGCCCGCGGGAATCGCGCTCGGCCATTATGTGGTCGCCGTCCCGTGACTCGAGTATGGACTGCAACCAGTGCGAGCAAACGCCCGAGGGCGGCTGTACCGTACGTGGCGTCTGCGGGAAGGAACCCGACATCAACGGGCTGCAGGAGCTCGTTATCTACGGTCTCAAGGGGATCTCGGCGTACGCGACCCACGCCCGCGACATGGGCTACCGCGATCCCGACGTCGACGCACTCGTCCACGAGGCGCTGTACTCGACGCTGACCAACGTCAACTTCGATAGGGACGATCACGTCGACCTGGCGATGCGGGCCGGGGAGGCAGCCGTCGACGTGATGGAACTGCTCGACGAGGCACACACGACCGAACTCGGCGTCCCCGAGCCGACGGAGGTCCCCCAGAACGCCGTCGAGGGCCACTCGATCCTCGTGACGGGTCACGACCTCTACGGGCTCAAGCAGCTGCTCGAGCAGACCGCCGAGGAACCGATCAACGTCTACACCCACTCGGAGATGCTGCCGGCCCACGGCTACCCCGAACTCGCGAAATTCGACCACCTGAAGGGCAACGTCGGCGGCGCCTGGCACGACCAGCGGCTCCTCTTCCAGGAGTTCCCGGGCGCGATCATCGGTACGACGAACTGCGTCCAGCCGCCGAAAGAGGAGTACCGCGACCGCTTCTTCACGACCGGGCTGACCGGTCTCGAGGACGTCGAGGCGCTCGAGGGGTACGACTTCGAGCCCGTAATCGAGACGGCGAAATCGCTGCCGGCGGTCGACTGGGAGAGCGACGAGACCGTCCCGACCGGGTTCCACCACGAGCCCGTCCTCGACCAGTTAGACGAGATCGTCGACGCCGTCGAGTCGGGCAAGCTCCGGCGCTTCTTCGTCGTCGCGGGCTGTGACGGGCCCACGCCCGGGCGGGACTACTACCGCGAACTCGTCAAGGCGATCCCCGACGACTGCGTCGTGCTGACGACCTCCTGTGGCAAGTTCCGGTTCAACGACCTTGAGATGGGGACGGTTCCCGGCACCGAGATCCCCCGCTACGTCGACCTCGGCCAGTGTAACAACTCGATCTCGACGGTCAAGATCGCAGGTGCGCTCGCGGAGGCGTTCGACTGCGGCGTCAACGACCTCCCGCTGTCGGTGGTGCTGTCGTGGTTCGAGCAGAAGGCGATCGCCGTCCTGCTGGGCTTGCTCCACCTCGGCGTCGAGGACGTCCGGCTGGGGCCGACGGTGCCGGAGTTTCTCACCGAGTCGAACGTCGAGTTGCTCCACGAGGAGTTCGGCCTGCAGCCGATCGGCGAGCCCGAGGCCGACCTCCGGGAGATGCTCGGCGAGCCGACTCCCGTCGCGGCTGCCGGGCCCTCGCCCGCCGACGACTGAGCCGGCGACGGACGGTCGAACGCCGCCCCGGCAGCGCCGGCCGCGCTCGTGATCCCGAGCCAAACGGTATTTATCGGCGCGGCCGAAACGTGGCACCGATGGAACGCGGGTCGCCGGAATCGTTCACGCGCATGGGCACGCTCGGGATCGAGGAGGAGTTTTACGTCGTCGACGAGCGGGGCCGCCCGACGAGCGGCACCGACGAGCTCGTCTACGAGCACGATCCCCCCGAGATCCTCGAGGGACGGCTCGACCACGAGCTGTTCAAGTTCGTCATCGAGACCCAGACCCCGCTGATCGAGGACCCGGGCGATGCCCGCGAATCGCTGCTCTCCGTCCGGGAGGCGCTGACCGACCACGCCGAGGCCCACGGCTACCGGATCGCCGCGGCGGGGCTGCACCCGCTAGCGAAGTGGCGCGAGCTCGAGCACGCCGAGAAACCCCGGTATCGCTCCCAGCTCGATCGCATCCAGTACCCCCAGCACCGCAACACGACCGCGGGGCTACACGTCCACGTCGGCGTCGACGACGCCGACAAGGCGGTCTGGATCGCCAACGAGCTGCGCTGGTACGTGCCCGTGATGCTCGCGCTCTCGGCGAACTCGCCGTACTGGAACGGGTTCGACACCGGGCTCCAGTCGGCTCGCGCGAAGATCTTCGAGGGCCTGCCCAACACCGGGATGCCGACCGCCTTCGAGGACTACGCTGCGTTCGATCGGTTCGAGCGCCGGATGCTCGAGACCGACTCGATCAAGGATCGGGGCGAGCTCTGGTACGACGTCCGCCCCCACACGGCCCACGGCACCGTCGAGCTGCGAACGCCCGACGGCCAGGCCGACCCCGACGTCGTCCTGGCGTTCGTCGAGTACGCCCGCGCCCTGGTCGAGGCGCTGGCCGAGGAGTACGAGGACGGAACCCCGGGTCGTGACCACCGCCGCGAGCTGCTCGACGAGAACAAGTGGCGCGCGATCCGCCACGGCCAGGACGCCGCGCTCATCGATCGGGACCTCGAGGGGACCGTCGACCTGGGCGAGCTCGTCGACCGGGAGTGCGAACGGCTCGGGATCGACGGCATCCGCGAGGTCTACGACCGCGAGAGCGGCGCCGAACGCCAGCGGCGCCTGCGCGAGGAGGAGGGGACCGACGCGCTCTGCGAGTCGCTGTTGCTCGAGACCCACTGACTCGGTTCCTGCGTCGGACGCTGCTCGGATCGACGATCAGCGAAGCGTCCGCGGGTCCCCGCGCGCGGCGCTCTCGGCGAGGGCGTCGACGACCCGCATGTTCGCGATCGCCTCGTCGGCGTCGGTCCTGGGTCGGGCGCCCGACGCGACACAGTCCGCGAAGTGCTCGACCTGCAGGCGGTAGTGATCGACGGGGTCGAACGTCTCGACCGCGTGACGGCCGTCGATCCGGTACTCCAGCTCGAGCGGTTCGTCCAGTGGCGCGTCGAAGGCGTCTTCGACCTCGAGCCAGCCGTTCGTCGCCTCGACGCGGTAGCGCTGGACCTTCTGCGTGTCCAGACCCGACGCGATCCGGGCCGAGGAGCCGTCGTCGTACTCGAGGATCCCCGCGAGTTCGGTGTCGACACCCGCTCCTCGGGAGTCGTGGGTGTGGGCGTAGACCCGGTCGGGCTCGCCGAGGAACTGGCGGACGGCCGAGACGGCGTAGCAGCCGACGTCCATCAACGATCCCCCGGCCAGTTCCTCGCTGAGGCGTACGTTCCCCGGGTCGTCGTACAGGGCGAACTTGAACGACGACGAGACGGAGCGAACGTCCGCCAGCTCCTCGCGGGCGAGCTCGATCGCGCGCTCGGTGCGTGGGTGGTAGCGGTACATGAACGCCTCCATGAGGGTGACGCCGCGGTCCTCGCAGTGGGCCGCCACCTCGCGGGCCTGGTCGGCGTCGACCGCCAGGGGCTTCTCGCAGAGGACGTCCAGCCCGGCGTCGGCGGCCCGGATCGTCCACTCGGCGTGGGCGGCGTTGGGCAGGGGGACGTAGACCGCGTCGATCCCCTCGTCCTCGAGCAGGTCCTCGTAGGCGCCGTAGCTCCGGGGAACGTCGAACGCGTCGGCGAACGCCCGCGCCCGCTCGGGGTCCCGGGAGGCGACCGCCCCGACCGCGTGCTCGCTCGCGTCGATCGCGGGCAGTACCGACTTCCGTGCGATTCCCGCCGTACCGATGATGCCGAACTCCATGTCTCCGATCTCTCAGGGGGTCCTAAAGAAGGTGGGCGCTCAAGGGGCGACGCCGAGAACCCGACGGCCGTTCCTCGAGCTGTCGTCTCCGAGGACGCCGATCGGGACGAACGGTATCTTCCGCGCGAGCGGCTCGAAACCGTCGATCCGTGCGATCGCCGACGGCGGAACGCGTAATACAGGGGTCGATACGTTCGACGGCGGGTGTTCGGATCGAATGTGCAAACGCTGCACAAGCGCCGAAAGGGTTATCGCTCTATGTGCAAAAGCTGCACACAGGATGAGTGCGAGCGACGACCCGCGCCGCGTCCACTTCCAGTCGCCGGAGTACCTCGTCGACCGGCTCGACGCGATCGCGGAGCTCTTCGAGACGGATCGAACGGATCTCCTCGTCGAGGCCATCCGTCAGTACATCGAGGAGACCGCAGACAGCGAGACGTTTCAGGAGTTGGTCGCGAGGAAGTACTACGACGACCAGCTCGAGTTCGAGACGGTCAAACAGCTGGTCGGCGCCGAGACCGCCCAGCGGCTCCGGCTCCTCAAAGCCGACCTCGAGAACGAACCGCTCGATCTCGCTTCCCCCGACGATGTCGACGTCTACGACGGCGACGCGGTGGCGGTCGATCCCGCGGACGACGACCGATGAGCGGCGGGTCACAGCTCCGAACGGTCGTCGCCGACACCAGCGCGCTCGTCAGTCTCGCCGTGCCCCGCACCGACGCGGACTACGACACCGAGACGGCTCCGGATCCACTCCAGTACCTTCTCACGTCGTGTGAGGTGTTCGTGCCGCCCGAGGTGATCGCTGAACTTCGCGATATTACGCAGTATCAGGACGTCCACGGCGCCGCCGCGAGCAACGTCCTCGCGGCCCGCGACCACTACTCGGTCGAGGACCCCTACGAACGCTCCGACGCCCCGGACTCCCGGCCGACGTTCGGCCTCGACAACGGTGAGACAGACGGCATCGTTCTCGCGAACGCCCTCGAGGTCGACGGCTTTCTGACCGACGAGTTCGGAGGGACGAACTTCCCGCTCATCCACGCGGTCCTCCGAGGGCCGCGCATCGTCCCGACGCCGCGACTCGTCCGTGACTACGCTCGGAACGGCCATCTAACTCACGAGGAGGCGAGAACGATCATCGACGCGATCAGCCCGCACCGAAGCTGGGACGACAGCCCCTACGTCACCCGGATACTGGCGCTCCTCGAGTCGGCGCTGGAGTGATCGCAACCCTCGTACCGACCGAGACGGGTTTCTCGCCAGTTCCGCGCTTGCGTTCCGTCGCGGCCAGTCGTCCGAACCACTATGTGATCCCGTCGGATACGACGAGCCATGAACGTCTACCGGACCCGAACCGGACTGCGCCACCAGTTTCGGGACATTCTGAACTTCTACTATCCCGCCTGTATCGATACGACGGTCGGGGGGTATGTCGCCCAGCTCGACGAGCGCGACGGCCACGTCTACGACTCGCAGACGAGACACCTCGTCGCGACCGCGCGGGGCGTCAACAACTTCAGCCTGGGCGTCCTCGCCGACGGTCCCGACTGGTGTCGGTACGCCGCCGAGCACGGCCTGCGCTTTCTCTCGACGGCCCACTGGGACGCCGACCGCGAGGGGTACGACTGGCTGCTCGAGGGCCGGACCGCGACGGATGGCACCCGGTACTGCTACGGGCACGCGTTCGCCTTACTGGCCGGCGCCCGGGCCCTGCAGGCGGAGGTTCCCGGCGCCCGGGCGGAGCTCGAGCGCGCGTTCGGCGTCCTCGAGGAGCGCTTCTGGGAGCCCGAACACGGCCTGTACGCGGATCGGGCCTCGCCCGACTGGGAGCTCTCGAGCTACCGCGGCCAGAACGCGAACATGCACGCCTGCGAGGCGCTGCTGGCCGCCTACGAGGCGACGGGCGAGGAGCGGTTCCTCGAGCGCGCCGCCACCGTCGCCGACCGCTTTACCCGCGAGGTGACGAGCGCGACCGACGGCCTGCTGTGGGAACACTACACCAACGAGTGGGAACCCGACCTGTCGTACAACGCCGACGAGCCCCGCCACCAGTTTCGTCCGCCCGGCTACCAGCCCGGCCACCACGCCGAGTGGGCGAAGCTGCTGGCCCTGCTGGCCGAGCACCGATCGGAGTCGTGGCCCCTCGAGCGCGCGCTCGAGCTGTTCGACGCCGCGGTCGACCTCGGCTGGGACGACGAGCACGGCGGGCTCTACTACACGGTCGAGGCCGACGGCGAGCCGATCGTCCCCGACAAGTACGGCTGGGTTCACACGGAAGTCATCGGCGCGAGCGCCCTGCTCTCGCGCCACGACGCGGAGTACGCCGACTGGTACGACCGCCTCTGGGAGTACTCGGTCGAACACCTCCGCAATCCGAAGTACGGCAACTGGTACGAGCGCCTGACCCGCGAGCACGAACGCGACGACCCGAACCGCGGGACGGCCGTCGAGCCGGGCTACCACCCGCTGACGAACTGCTGGCTCGCGATGGGTGCCCTCGAGGACGAGCCGATCCGCGGCGGGTGAGGGCCGCGAGATCGCTCGAGCGGGGCGCGGAGACCGCCGACCCCGCAAAGGTTTATTCATGCACGCGGCCTCGTGGACACGAGAGGCACATGGTTTCAGACGACACCGACGAGCGCCCGGAGGGGGACGACGGACGGCTCGAGGCCGACGGGGCGGATCGAGCGCCAGCGGCCGAGGAGGTCGACCAGCGCATCGTCGACCTGCTCTCGTGGATCCTCGACACGGAGACCAGCGCGCGGATCTACGTCCACCTGCTGGCGGACCCCGGCAGCACCTCCGAGGAGGTCGCGACGGGAACCGGGCTCTACCCGAGTACCGTCCGCGAGGCGCTGGCGGAGCTCCACGACGAGGGACGCGTTACCCGGGAGAAACGCCAGAGCGAGGGGGCGGGGAACAACCCCTACGAGTACACGGCGATCCAGCCCAGCGAGCTCGTCGGCGGCGTCGTCGATCAGGTCCAGCGCGAGCTCAACGCCATCTTCACGCTCGATCGGAACGACGCGCCCGATGGGGCGGAGCTCGAGCCGGTGACGATCACCGTCGACGACGCGGACGCGGGCCCCGAGGGGGACGATCCGATGATGCTCGAGGACGACATGGACATCGACGCCGGCGACCGAACGGACGACGACGAGGCGACAGAAACCGACCGGTAGGCGAGGATTCGACCGCGGACCGTTCAGGAGTCCGCGAGTCCGAGCACCGCGGGTCGCTCGAGCTCGAGGTCGCCGCCGGCGGCGGTCGCCGACAGGGTCGGCCACTCTCCCGTGGTCGTGAGCACCTCGACGTCGTCGTCGACCAGCGCGGTGTCCTCGCTTTTCGCGCCCTGCACCGTCGGGTTCCAGGCGTAGGCCATCGGCGCTCGGACCGCCGCGTCGTGACCCGGAGTCGCGATCCACTCCCGGCCGGCAAAGCCCGCGGCGCCGCCCTGGTGGTGGCGCTTCCACTCGCCGTCGTACCCCGCGTCGGCGTAGGCGTCACGGATCGATCCGAAGACGTCGCCGGCGGTCCCCCCGTTCTTCGCCGCCTGTCGGGTCGCGGCCAGCGCCGTCGTTTCGACGCGTGCTGCGACGCGGTGGCGCTCCTCGAGCCAGGCCGGCGGGTCGAAGGCGACGGTTCGGGTGCAACTGGCGTGCAAGCCGCGTCGCTGGGCGGTCACCGAGACGAGCGCGTAGTCGCCGAGCTCGGCGGTCGTGGGCGTGTAGTGGCGGTACCGTCGGGCTCGCTCGCCGCCGCCGACGAGGACGACGGGCGTCTCGATCCCTCGCGCCGAGAGCCCGACCCGCAGCGCCGTGGCGACCTCCCGTTCGGTGTCGTCGGGCTCGAGCTCCCGACAGACCGACTCGAGGGCCCGCGCGGTCTCCCGGCCGAGCTCGCGGTAGCGCTCGCGGTCGCGCCCGGTCAGGGGCTGGCGGAGGGCGGTCGGGTCGACGGTCTCGAGTCCTGGGACGTCGATGTCGGCCGCGGCGCGCTCGCCGTCGGTTCGGTCCGCGATCGCCTCGGCCAGCGAGGCGTCGTACCAGGGGTACCGCTCGACGGCGGCGTCCTCGAGGTCGGGCAGCTCCTCGACCTCGATACGATCGGCCTCGATGTCGTTCGTCACCACTCGAAACTCGCCGTCGAAGCCGACGGCCGCGTCGCCGGCGTCGCCCTCGCGGTCGACGACGTTGTTCCCCCCGGTGAGCCAGGCGAAGGCGTTCGGTCGAGCGAACCAGATCGAGTCGAGGTCGCGACGCTCCAGGGCGCGCTCGAGTCGAGTGTGTTTGTCCATGTCGGGCGCTGGCGAGGGCGCGCCTTGAATCCGACGAACCCGTTCGGCCCGCGGGGCGCGAACGGGGCGAATCCGAGCCGGTTCGGGTCCGACTCGGGCAATCTAAGTACGGGTGGTCCCAACCCCCGCCAGAACGCCCGTGTCGACTCAGAGCCACACCTCCGGTCTCGGACTCCGCCCGCTGATCGCTCGGTTCGGTTTTCCGCACCTCCTCGCGGCGACGCTCGCGCTGGTCGCGTCGACGATCCTGCTCGGCGTCGCGGCCAAGGCGACCGGTTCGGGGCTGGCCTGTCAGGCGAACTGGCCCCAGTGCGACGCCGGACCGTACAACCTCTTCCCCGCGAACCTGCCGAGTTTCTACGAGTGGTTCCACCGCTTCGTCGCGATGTTCGCCGGGTTCGCCATTATCGGCTCGGCGGTCGCGGCCTGGCGCTCGCCGTCGGTCGATCGCCGCGTCACCGCCCTCGTCGTCGGCGGGATGGTCCTGACCCCGATCCAGGTCGTCCTGGGCCGCGAGACGGTCACCCAGTACACGATGGACATCCTCTCGTTGCACTTCTGGACCGCGGTGACGATCTTCTCGATGTTCGTCGTCGCGACCGTCCTCGTCTGGTCGGACTCGCTGCGAGCGAGCCACGTCACCGCGGCGCTCGGACTCGGCGCCCTCGCCGTGCCGGCCCACGTCGCGCTCAGCCCGCTCGAGGTGAGCCTGATCTCGAACTACTCGCCGACGACCCAGCTGCTCCAGTACGGCGCGACCCTCGCCCTGCTCGCGGGCGTGATCGTGGCCGCGATGGGCGGTCGGTGGCGCTTCGACGATAGGCGCCTCTCGGGGCTGCTGTCGGTCTCGGCCGTCCTCGCGCTCGTCGTCGCCTACCTCGGTCGGCGGGCCGTCATGACCTACAGCGCCACCCTCGACGGGCTCTACATCGCCGCGGCGCTGGCCCTGCTGGGTGCGTTCGCCGCCGCGATCGTCCGAACTCGGACCGCGAAAACCGTCTGAAGTTCTCGTTTTTCCGCGGTTCGTCAACCGATCGTCGAGACGCCGACCGCGGCGGCGACGGCGGCCAGCACCCCGGCGACCAACAGCGCGTAGTTCGCCACGGGGTTCCTCGCGGGCGTCACGCCCAGGGTGTACCGCCGCCGCGAGAGGGGCCAGAACGGGCGAACCCCCATCGGCGTCAACGCGTCGGCGAGCAGGTGCGACCCGACCGAGAGCGCCCCGACGGCGAACGCGAACCCGACGAACGCGACGTCGACAAGCGGCGACGCCGCCTCGACGAGGACGGACGCGGCCGCCGCCAGCGCGGCGCCGACCAGCGCCGCGAAGACGAGGGTGTGGGTCGGCCCGCGGTGCTCGAGCAACGGGAGGCGGTGGTCGCAGTCGGGAAGCGTCGACAGCGAGACGCAGACGAGCCCGCCGACGATCGCCGCGGCCTCGTAGCCCGCGAGGCCGACGGCGGCACCGAGGGGCGCGTACGCGAGCAACGCGGCGCCGTAGTGGCCGTGCTGGTACATCCTCCCGAACTGTGTCGCAATCGCTGATAAGTTTCCCGCCCGACGGTGACGATCGAACGGTTCGTGCCCGACCGCGGCCGTTATGGGCCCCCAACACCTCACTCCGGCCGTGCAAAACGTCACCGACAGGACGAGCAACCCGTTCGGCATGCGACCGCCCTTCGATCGGAGCCCTCCCGGCGACCGACCCGCCGTCTTCGGCTACGGCGACGCCAACGCGGACTTCCACCTGATCGGCGACCACCCCGGCGTCCACGGCGGCGCCGACACGGGCGTCCCGTTCAGCGCCCCCGAAGTCGAGCCGCTGCGGGCGATCCTCCGCGAGGTCGGATTCGAGAGCGGCCCGTCCGACGAACCCGACTTCGAGAACCTGTTCGCCAGCTACGTCCACATGTGTACGCTGCCGCCCGGCGAGGCGCCGACCGACCAGGAGTACGACGACCTCGAGCGCTACTTCGACGCCGAGTTGCGCGCGATCAACGCCCACATCCTCATGCCCGTCGGCCAGCGGGCGACCGACCGCGTCCTCGAGGGGTACACCACCCAGCGCGGCCGGATCGACCTCGAGATGCCCGCGTTACACGCCACGGAAATCCGCGGGCGAGGGTTTCTCGTCGTCCCGATCCGGGAGCCCGCCGCGTGGGAGGACACGGAGCAGGAGGCGCTGCGCATGCGCCTCGAGGCGATCCTCGGACGGGACTACCGCCAGACGAAAGGCGTCGCGACGATGGTCGGCTAGAAGTCCTCGAGCGAGGCCTGGCCCGCGTCGGGGGTCGAGTCGGCCTCCCGTTCGGTCTCGGTTCCACCGCCCGATCCGTCGGCGTCGGAGGCGTCCGCCCAGCCGTCGAGGCTGGTCTGGTCGGCCGCGGCGAACTCGAGGTTCGCGACCCTGACGCCGACCTTTCTGACGGGTTCCCGTTCGAACTCCGCGAACAGCTCTCGAGCGATGCGCTCGACCAGTTCCGGCTGGTCGACCGGGCCGGGCAGCGAGCGCTCGCGCGTGTTGACCTCGAAAGGGGGTTCGACGGCCTTGACGCCGACGGTCCGATAGAGCGCGCCCTCTCGTCGAGCGCGGTCGGCGACCGCCGCGGCCAGCGTCTCGATCTGCTCGTACTTCGGCTCCGGCTCGGCGACGGGCTCGGCGAACGCCGACTCCCGCGAGAAGCTCTTGGGGTCGCCCTTCGGCTCGACCCGTCGGTCGTCGTCGCCGCGGGCGCGGTCGTACAGCTCCCGGCCGCGCTCGCCGAAGCGTTCGACCAGCGGTTCGGGGTCGGCCGCGGCGACGTCCCCCGCCGTCTCGAGGCCCATCTCCCGCAGCTCGCGGGCGGTGACGGGGCCGACGCCGTGGAGCAGATCGACCTCGAGGGGGGCGAGAAACTCGCGGAGTTCGCCCGGGCGGACGACGGTCAGCCCGTCGGGTTTGTCGAAGTCGCTGGCGATCTTGGCCGCGCTCATCGTCGGCGCGGCGCCGACGCTGACGACGATGCCGACCTCCCGGCGGATGCGGTCCTTGACATGGCGGGCGAAGCCGTCGGCGACCGCCCAGGCGGTGCGGTCGGTGACCTCGAGGTAGGCCTCGTCGATGCTGACCTCGCGGACGACGTCGGCGCAGTCGTGCAGAATGTCCTGGACCTCGCTCGCGACGGACTCGTAGTAGTCCAGATCGACGGGGCGGTAGTGGCCGGTTTCCGACTCGTCGAGGTCGGGATCGTAGTCGTCCGCGTCCGGGTTCAGTGCAGCGCGCCGGGGGAGTCGCTCGAGGGCCGTCGAGATCGCCTGCGCGCTCTCGACGCCGAACTCGCGGGCCTCGTAGCTGGCGGTCGCGACGGCCCCGTTCGTCTCGCCGGGCTCGTACCCCATCCCGACGACGACGGGTTCGCCCCGCAGTTCGGGCTCGCGCAGTCGCTCGCAGGACGCGTAGAAGCAGTCCGCGTCGACGTGGAGGACGATGGGATCCTCCTCCTCCTCGTCCTCGACTCCCGGAAGTCGCGGCCCGTCTGCCATTCACTCGAGAGTTCGGGCGGACGGTTGTGAACGTTGCGCCCCGAGCGTTCGCACTCGAGCGGTCGGAGGCCGGACGAACCGTCAGCCGCCCCGAAGCCGACGACGGAGCCGAACGTCACATCGAGAGCGCCCTATCGGTCGAGACCGGGCCCGGGTCGGACGGCTCGCCGCCGGACGGCTCAGACGTTTACCTCGAGGTTCGGATCGTCGGTGCGGTCGGGGTCGACCTCCGCCTCCCGATCGCTTGTCCGATCCGACTCGAGTAACAGCCCGTCGTGGAATCCGCGTGGAACGCAGTCGAGCGTTTCGTGATACATGTTCTATCTACATTGGCCTGAAGATTGTAATGGTATTCGTTTACATACATACAGTATCGATGGTCATCGGGCTGCAGACGTAGCATCTCCAATCGGATGAGGTCTGTATTAGGATCTTTATTCGACCCCATCGGGGAGCGAGTGGACGAGTATCCGTCCTCGAAAGCCGCACCGAACGGCGCGAGCGATACGCCGGAAACTCGAGGTTTTTCGCCCGGGAACGAGAACCGATCCGTATGAACCGGCCGACCGAGGGCGAGACCCACGCGTTCGAGCGCACGTTCACGACCGAGGACGTTCGGCAGTTCGCGGAACTCTCGAGGGACACTCAGGACCGCCACACCGAACTCGACGCCGAGGGCCGACTGCTGGTCCACGGCCTGCTGACCGCGACGCTGCCGACGAAAATCGGGGGCGACCTCGAGGTGCTCGCCTCCTCGATGGACTTCCGGTTCCGTCGCCCCGTCTACACCGGAGAGCGAATCACCTGTACGTGGACCTACGAGGACGTCCTCGAGCGCGAGGACCGCTACGAGCTAGCGATCGACGTCGCCTGCGAGAACGAGGCCGGCGAGACGGTGCTGACGGCGGCCGTCGAGGGGCTGATCTGGAAGGAACGGTAATCGGTCGTCGGACTCGAGCGGCCGACGCGAGTGAGCGGGTCAGTTGTAGCCGCGCCAGCGGTGGCCGCACTCGGTACACTTGAAGAATCGCGTCGGCGGCTCGTCGGCCGAGGCGGTCTGCTTGAGCGTGTACCACGCCTCCTGGGTGCCACACTCGTCGCAGACGACGTCGGTCGCCTTGGGCTTGCCCTCGAAGTTGGCGTCCTCGCTCGATTCGATCACGTCGTCGTCGGTCTGGGACTCGGTCGTGATGAACTGGCTTTCGGCCTCGCGGTCGCGCTCGCTCGAGGCGCCGCAGTTCGAACATACCATGCGGTCGCCGTCGGCTTTCATCATCGAACCGCAGTCGTCGCAGAACTGCATGTCCGCACGTACGTACACACAGCGACAAAACTCCCTCGCTCACCCGCCAGCGGACGCCCCACCAATGCGTTTCGACGGAGCATACAGTGAGATCGTCGCCGCCGCACCGAGTGGCCGTCGATCAATCCGGCTTCTCGCTGTCGTCCACCAGGGAAGAGAGGATGAGTCGTTTGGTCCCACGCCGGAGGAGCCCGCTGGCTGCGGGTTGAGAGATATCCAGATTCGCGGCGACGTCGCTGAGAGTCGCGTTCCGTGGGTCTTCGAAATACCCCGTCTCGAGTGCGACGAGGAGCGCCTCTCGTTGACTGTCGGTCAATCCTGCGTCCGTAGTCCCTAACCCGGCGTATTCGTTCACGCGCAGCAACTCGATATCGATTTCGTTCCCTTCCGCATACTCCCATAGAGGGGCCAGATTCGCCCGTTCGGGCATCCATATCGTTAGAATCCAACCGTTTCCGTCGTTCTTCATATCGAGTATGACACCGTTCGCGGTCGAGATAATCGGGGAGATGATCTTCGCTTCGTCCGTATACTCGAAGCTATAGATCGCCTTCCCGTCCCTGGTTTCGATAACTCGTTCGAACTCGCCGATGGTGTGATCGTTCCGCAGTCCGTCTTCGAACCGTCGGAAATCGGACGACTGTATGCGATAGAAGAATTTCCCCGACGTGGGGTCAGTGCCAGCCTCCAACACCGACTCGACTTTCGAACTCTGGTCGTGAGTGACTGTCTTTGTGAGCACGATGTCAGGGTGCTCGATTCGGACAACGGCTTTGATATCGGTCACTGTTCTATCGGGTAGGGGCCTTCAATACATGAATACGTATATCTGGTCATCTACCCACGGCTCAACAGTAGTTGCTGATTCGATCAGGAAGACCGCGAAGGCTGGAGGAGCGTACCGGTTCTGACTTCGTGAAGA